>NZ_LRPD01000036.1:0-22549 GCF_001605865.1 Acinetobacter sp. NRRL B-65365
ATTTATAGCAATACAATTTATTTATTACATCAAAAATTATTTTAAATACAAATCTTTAGCATAACTATTTTTTATTAATTAGACAAAAGAAACTTAAATTATACAATAATGATGAAATATAGATTTTGAACGAATTTTGTGCATGTGTTAAATTTTAACCAAGAGATGAAAGCTTTAATTATATAAAATTAATATTAGATAAAACATTTCTATTTCTTGTGCAAATATATGATTTTTATAATTTCATCTCTTTTTTATATAAATTTAAAAATTTCTTTTGGATGAAAGGAACAGGGCAAGGTAGAGAATAAGAGTTTATTTCATTGGGGCGGTATTTTTTTGCTATCAAGGACTATTTGCAAAAAAGGAAATTGCAATGAAAGAAAATTTGGAATTTGGATATGTATCTCATAATGGTCATATAGATCCTTATTATCATACAAAATTGATAGAAGATTGGGAGTTTTCTTATCACCAAGTATCTTCTGGAAAGTTCATTGGTAATCTAAGTAAGATCTGGCTTGGTGATATAGAAATTTATGAGGAAAAGCTATCAACTGCAGTATTTCAAGAAGGATGCTGTCAGCAAGGGGTTTTATGTATAGGTATATTTCGAAATTTTCATTCTCCAGCGATTTGTCTAGGACATACAGTAGAAAATTCAGATATTATTAGTATTAGACCCAATCAAGAGATTTTGCTAAAAACACCTGAAGAATCAAAGTTCTATGCGTTGCAAATACCACTGCAATCATTGGTCGGTGATGATATTGAACAATTAGAAGACATGATGAGTTTAAGCAGAAATGCTGAACTAAATAATAAAATTTATAATAAAATTAGGTGTTTATTTAACGCATTTGAAAATATTTTTTTAAATGAGGTAGCTAAAAAAGATATTATTTCAGATTTTACTGATATTGGTTCTGAATATATAAATTCCATTAGGAATGACAAGCTCGAACATAAGAAAGCTAAGAATAAAGCAGAACGGGTCATTAAAGAAATTCTATATTATTTACAAAGTAATAGCGATCTGCCAATTACAGTTGAAGACTTTTGTAAGGTTACCAATACATCTAGAAGAACCTTGCAAAATTATTTTGAAATTATTATAGGGTGTAGCCCATCTTTATTTCTAAAATACTGGAAGCTAAATTGTGCAAGAAAAATGCTATTAGCCAATGAAGAAAAAATGACGGTTAGTCAGGTTGCCTCATATTGGGGATTTTGGCATTTTTCTCAATTTGCACAAGATTATAAAGGATTATTTGGAGAATTACCCTCAACAACATTAGAGCTTTCGAGATGATTTGGGCTATAAATAACAACATCCATTATTTTATCAAATAAGATAATCATGGATGTCTATTATTTTATAACTTGGCTTTATTCATGCATTTTTTGGATAATTTCTTTAGTGGTTTCGATATATCCACTGATATCTTCATCGGTCATGGGTAATGTAAGACCAATTTGTCCACGATGCACAGGAAAGTAGCCTTGCGTTGCCATTTCCAATGCATAAGTATTCATAGAATCTTCATCAATTTTATGCCAATAGTCACGATGAGTTTTGATTTCTTGGCCAATTTCTTTGGTAAATGCATACCCTAGCATTGAAAATGCACCATAAACAATAAAAGGATAATTAGATGCTTTCGCCCAGTGATTGAGTTCATCCTTGATTCTTTTTGCCATACGATTCAAACGTTCGTAAGCTTCATCATTCATGACTCGTAAACAAGCGCTACCGGCTGCACATGAAAGTGGATGTCCATGATGTGTGCCTGAAATAAGTATTTGATTTTCTTCTAGAACACGGAAGATTTCGCGACGACCACCTACAGCACCGATAGGAAGCCCACCTCCAATCATTTTACCCATTACAGTAAGATCTGGATGGACTTGATAGATACTCTGTAGTCCTCCTTTAGCTGCACGTAAGGTCATGGTTTCATCAATGATTAAAAGGATGCCAAGCTCCTGAGTAAGCTTTCGAATACGAGCAACAAATTCCTTATCAAGCTCAACGACTCCTCCTGCGCCTGACTGCAATTCCATAATGACACAAGCTACATCATCTGCATGATTACGAAGAATACTTTCGCATGCTTGATAATCATTTTGTACTAATACAATGACATTATCGCTTTTGTAGGTTGGGATCCCTGCTGAATCTGGTAATGGCTTTGGATGGAAGTCTGGGCCCGGAAAACTAGCTGGTGTTGGATGTGCAGAAATTGCTAAATCGTCACAGAATCCATGATAACCTCCTTCGAATTTGGCTATTTTATTTTTTCCTGTGTATCCTCGGGCAATACGGATCGCACTCAAACATGCCTCGCTAGCGGAACAGAAAAATTTAACCTTCTCAATAGAATCAATTCGTTGGCATAGGAGTTGGGCGAGCTCTAACTCGTAATTTACAGGATTACCAAATGAGAATCCCTTTTTCAGGACTTCCTGAATAGCTTTGAGAATTTCAGGATGATTGTGACCAGTGACATTGGTCGAAAAGTTATTATTCAGATCGAGTAGTTTTTTACCTTCAATTGTATAAACATATTGGCCTTCACCTCGCTCAGCGAAAATTGCATGCGGGCCATAGGCAAAGGTTCTACGACTAAAACCACCTGGGATTTGATCATTCCCTTTAGATGTTTCTTCCTTGGAAAGATTAAAAGTTTCAGAGAATTTTCTTAAAGATTCAGCGTAATCAAGTTTCATATTTTAATCCTGATATTAAAAGGAAAATTGTTATTTTTTAAATAACTATAGATTTAGATTCGCTAAAATAGATAATACAGAGGTTGGGCTGTTCACGATGAGTGAAGAGCTGTTCAGAAAATTAGGCACGACTGGGCTAAAAAGCCGGTTACTTTTGTGGCTTAATTTTTTGTATCAAGACCATCCCTATCTATAGTGCGTCTAAGAGGAAATAAAATTTATTTCCCTATCGATTTGTGTTTAAAAAAGCCATAAGGTTCTCCATTTCCTATTCGTAGGCTTTGTTAGTGTTAGATTTTCATAAGTACGGGTTGAGCTAAATATGCTTTTAGAGTTATCTAATTAGCTGATTTATATGTAATTAAATCAATTTAAAGCTTTAGCTTATCTATTAAAGTATTTATAACGAAGTGTAAAAATTCTGACTATCAATATCTGGAAAATTTGAAGTTTTAATGTTGACGAATGTAATAAAAAATATCTAAGGCAAAGATGATTTATGAGAGGGATAGATTTTATTCTTCCCTGTATTGTTCTCACTAGAGATACTGAGAGCACACATAGATTGGATTTTAGCCATATTCATCTTTTGGCAAAGATTGTTTTAGCGTGTTATAGATCGCTGAATTAATTGGTATATTCTACGTTTTATGAAATTAAAAATTTGAATCTTATCAATGATTTATTTTGGATTATTTGATGATCTTTATCTTAACTTGATTACGCTATTCTGTGATTCAGTTATAAAAAAGCCCAGCATACTTTTTATTTAATATGTCTGGGCTATTTTTGATTATTAACTGTGTAGAGTTAATAATTTTATTATTCTACCGTTACACTCTTAGCGAGGTTACGTGGCTGGTCGACATCAGTACCGCGTAAAACAGCAACATGGTAAGACAATAATTGTACTGGTACGCTGTAAACGATTGGCGCTAACCATTCATTGACTGCTGGAATATGTACGACGTGTTGACGGTCTTTACCGTGAATACCACTGTTCTCATCCGCGAAAACAAATAACTCACCACCACGTGCTTGTACTTCTTCCATGTTCGATTTGAGTTTATCGAGCATTTCATCATGCGGTGCCAAAATCACCACAGGCATTTCGTTGTCAACTAAAGCAAGAGGGCCATGCTTTAATTCACCTGCGGCATAACCTTCAGCATGAATATATGAAATTTCTTTCAGTTTCAATGCACCTTCAAGTGCGATTGGGAAATGTGTACCACGACCCAAGAACAGGCAGTGATTCTTTTCCACGAACAGCGCAGACAAGCGAAGAATTTCAGTATCACCTTGTAAGGTATCTAAAATGACTTTCGGGCAGTGCCATAAAGCAGTAGTGATTTCATTCAGTTGCGCATCAGAAAGGCGTTGTTTCACTTGACCAATTTTCAGAATTAACAACATCAATGCCGCAAGCTGAGTGGTAAAGGCTTTGGTTGATGCCACACCAATTTCAGGGCCTGCCAGCGTTAGTAAATGGTGATCTGTTTCACGCACCATTGATGAAGTTGCGACGTTACAAATCGTCATGGTAGTGATGTCAATGTTGTTGGCTTTGGCACGTTTTTGAATTTCACGTAACGCAGCTAAGGTATCCGCAGTTTCACCTGATTGAGAAATACAGATATACAGCGTATTGGCAACGATAACAGGTGTGCGATAGCGGAATTCACTTGCGATTTCAACCTGACAAGGCACGCCAATCAATTGCTCGAACCAGTATTTGGCAATCATGCCCGCATGGTAGCTGGTACCACAGGCAATAATTTGAATTTGCTGGATTTTACTGAAATCGGCATCGGCATGATTTAAGAAATCTTCGCGTAAGCTATTGCCATTCAATGCTTGAGAAATGGTTTGCTGAATCGCTTCAGGTTGCTCATAAATTTCTTTGAGCATGAAGTGCTTATATTCGCCTTTAGAAGCATTACTAACCGTTGCATCTAATTCTTTTACTGGACGTTCAACCGCTTCACCATTTGCAAAAACTTCAATGCTATTACGGGTTAAGCGTGCAATATCGCCTTCTTCTAAATAAACAAAGCGATTGGTCACAGGCAACAAAGCCAACTGGTCTGAACTGATAAAGTTCTCACCAATACCCACACCAATTACTAGTGGAGAGCCTTCACGCACGGTAATCAGCTCATCCGGATGTGCGGTATGCACAATACCCAGTGCATACGCACCTTTCAGGCGAGGTGTAATTTTTTGTACCGCTTCCAGCAGACTATCAGTTTGTTTTAGTGCTTCACTAACGAGATGCGCAACAACTTCTGTATCTGTTTGAGAGGTAAAGACATAACCTAAAGCTTGTAATTCATCTTTAAGTTCTTGGTAGTTCTCAATAATACCGTTATGTACAACGGCTACATTGCCAGAAACGTGTGGATGCGCATTGTTTTCAGTCGGTTTACCGTGTGTTGCCCAACGTGTGTGTGCAATACCCACATTACCTGTTAAATGCTGTTCTGCTACGGCTTCAGCTAGATTAGCCACTTTACCTACGCGACGTTCACGCAGGATTTGCTGTTTATTGAGCAAGGCTAAACCTGCAGAGTCATAGCCACGATATTCCAGACGTTTTAGACCTTCGATCAGAATCTCGGTTACACAACGTTCAGCAACGCCACCAACAATACCACACATAATTTTATCCTCTTATTTTTTCAGTTTTTGGGGACGTTGATAATCCGCTTTTTCAAACTGCTTTGCTCGTTCCACAGCCAAACTACGCTCAGCCACATCTCGTGTTAAGGTAGATCCCGCACCTGTGGTCGCACCCTGACCGATTTTGATTGGTGCAACCAATGAGTTATTGGTTCCAATAAATACATTGTCTTCAATAATGGTCCGGTGTTTGTTGGCGCCATCATAGTTACAGGTAATCGTACCTGCGCCAATGTTACAGCCTGCACCGATATCCGCATCACCTAGATAAGTGAAGTGGTTGGCTTTAGAACCAAGACCAATATTTGAATTCTTTACTTCAACAAAGTTGCCGATATGCACGTCATTGGCAAGATTAGCGCCTGGGCGTAAACGCGCGAATGGCCCAATCTGGGTATTTTCCCCAACTACCGCGTTTTCAAAAATACTATAGGCTTGAACCTTGGTCCCTGCCGCAATACGGGTATTCTTTAAGATACAGCCAGCGCCGAGCTGGACGTTATCGCCAAGTTCGCAGTCACCTTCAATGATGACATTGACATCAATTTGTACATCTTGACCGCACTTGAGATTGCCGCGCAAATCAAAACGATTTGGGTCAATCAGATGAACGCCTTGTTGCATCAATTCTTTGGCTTGCTGTTGCTGGAATTGGCGCTCTAAGGTCGCCAGTTGTAGACGGTCATTGACGCCTTCAACCTCGAATTCTAGCTCAGGCTGAATAGACGCAATTTCTAAGCCATCTTCAACTGCCATTGCCACAATATCAGTCAGGTAATATTCACCCTGAACGTTATTGTTAGAGAGCTTTGGTAACCATTGATGCAGTTTGGCATTGCTGACGCAGTAAATACCTGTATTAATTTCCTGAATCTGGCGCTGTTCTTCATTGGCATCTTTATGTTCAACAATGGCTTGAATTTTGCCAGCTTGACGAACGATACGACCATAACCTGTTGGATTTTCAACATTCAGGGTGATCATGCCGATACCAGATTGACTCGAAGCTTCTAATAATTGTTCAAGCGTACTTTGACGAACGAGTGGCACATCACCATAGAGAATTAAGGAAATACCATCTTGCGGTAGTACTGGTAAAGTCATTTGAACCGCATGACCGGTGCCTAACTGTTCAGCCTGCTCGACCCATTTAATTTGCTCGGCAGCAAAGCTTTGTTTAACCAACTCACCGCCATGCCCATAAATGGTAATAATATTTTGCGCATTCAGTTTTTTTGCCGTCTGGATTACATGACCCAGCAGTGGACGACCTGCCAATGGTTGTAATACTTTTGGTAGTTGTGAACGCATTCGCGTTCCTTTCCCTGCTGCAAGAATAATAACAGTTGTTGACATAACTAACTCTAATTTATGGCTTAAGTCAAAATATAAAAATGAATAATAAGAATACAGAGTGCTGCCCAAAGTCCCGCAATGATATCGTCGAGCATGATTCCGAAGCCGCCAGAAACTTTCTGATCTGCCCAGCTGATCGGGAATGGTTTCCAGACATCAAATATACGGAATAATACGAATCCAACAATGACCCATAACCAGTTCACTTGTTGCAAATAAAGCAAAGGGAGCAGGCTAATGGATTGTCCTGCAAACTCGTCCCAAACAATACGTCCATCGTCGTGGACATTGATCACTTTTGCTGTATGGCCACAGATATAAATGCCAATCAATGACATTAAAATGACCACAGCGATGCTGGCAGACAGACCGAGATATACCCATAGTGGCGTAAACAGGAGTGCAAAGGCCGAACCAAATGTACCCGGTGCTTTAGGTGCTAAACCAGAACCGAAACCGACACCGCAAAAAACGATGAAACGGTCAAACCAAGACATTTGGTTAAAGTGAATGGGAGGTTTATGCAAAGTGTTGGTATCCATGAACATGTAACGGGCATGCTTCGCCCATATACTCAAATAACAATCCAGTTTGTTGGGTAATTTCGCCAATTATTGTAATCGGAACATCTAATTGTTGTCGCGACAGTTCCTTAAAGTTTTGCGGTGATATTGTAAAGCATAATTCGTAATCATCACCGCCTGCAAGTGCATAATGCCAAGCCTGTTGCAGATCGAGTTGTTTTAGTGATGGATCTAACGGAAGTTGATCAAGCTGTAATTTTGCACCGACATTGGATGCTTTCAGAATATGACCCAGATCCTGAGCCAAGCCATCTGACACATCAATCATGCTGGATGCCAGACCTTTCAGCTGTTGGCCGAGTTGACAGCGTGGCGTTGGGTAGTCCAGACGTTGTTGTAGGACATGACCAAGATGCTGCAATCCAAAGGCTGCGTCTCCAACTTGCCCACTGACACAAATATAGTCACCAACCTGAGCGCCTGCACGTGTGATGGCTTGGCCTTGTTCAATCCAGCCTAAGGCTGTCACACTGATGGTGAGTTGAGTACTTTGAGTGGTATCGCCACCGATCAAGCTCACACCAAATTGATCGCAGCAATCGAAAAGCCCCTGACTAAATCCAGCCAGCCAGTCGTGATCAACGGTCGGTAAGCTCAGTGCCAGTAAAATACTGTGGGGTTTTGCACCCATTGCAGCCAGATCAGATAAATTGACAGCGACACTTTTCCAGCCAATAGCATGGGGAGCCGTATCTAGGGGAAAATGTCGACCAGCAACCAGTGTATCTGCACAGATCACCAATTGTTGTGAAGGAGGGGGGGTGACAATGGCTGAGTCATCACCGATGCCTAAACTTACATCTGCATTGGATGTACGCTTAAAGTAGCGCTCAATAATGGAAAACTCAGCCATACAACATCAAGCCTATTATTTTGCTTGTTGTTTTTCAGCTTCACGAAGTTTTGATGAAAGACGGTCTAATACACCATTGATGTATTTATGGCTGTCTGCACCACCAAAGTGTTTCGCTAACTCAATTGCTTCATCAAGTACAACACGATACGGAACTTCGAGGTGATCTCGTAGTTCATAAGCGCCTAAACGCAAAGTTGCAAGCTCTACACCATCAAGGGCATTTAGCTCACGGTCAAGTACCGGGATGAGTAACTCATCTAAGGCTTCATGTTGAGCAACCACTTGAGTGAGCAATTCATGGTAATAGTTAAGGTCAACTTTGTGCATCGCATTTTCAACACGCGTACGTGCTTCAATTTCATGTACAGGGTTATGACTCATTTGCCATTCATAAATCCCTTGTACAGCAAAACGACGTGCTTTGCGTTTCGCTGCATAAGCGGCCTGAAGTGTTTGCGACATGCTTTAAATTGCCTTTAATAAGTTAACCATTTCGATTGCAGTCAATGCAGCTTCGCTACCTTTGTTTCCTGCTTTCGTACCAGAACGTTCAATTGCTTGTTCAATGCTGTCTGTCGTCAAGACACCATTGATCACTGGCATTGTGCTTTCAAGTGCAACCACACCTAAACCTTTTGCACATTCGCCTGCAACAAAATCAAAATGTGGTGTGCTACCACGAATCACTGCACCTAATGCAATGATGGCATCAAATTTATTTGAAGCCGCTAATTTTTTCGCAACGATCGGCAGTTCCCATGCACCTGGCGCATGAATAACCGTAATCGCATCTTCTGAAACGCCATGACGTTTTAAAGTGTCGATTGCGCCTTCAAGTAAATGTTCAACCACGAAGCTGTTGAAACGACCCACTAAGATCGCATAACGACCTTCGCTTGCGAGATGTAATAAACCTTCAATACGGCGAATTGCCATAGCAACCTCGATTATTTTGCTGTGATTTGATCGGCAGTGATGTATTCCACTACCTCTAAATTAAATCCTGATAGGGCATTGAAACGAAGTGGAGAACTCAACAACTTCATTTTCTCAACACCCAAGTCACGTAAAATCTGTGCACCAACACCAATGGTCTGATATTGGTGAGAAAGCGCGGCATTTGATTTCAGCGGTTTTGGCTGATTCAAACTATTTAAAGCTGGGCCTAAATCTTCTAAATGATTCTGACCAATCCAGACCAGTACACCACGATCACTTGCAGCAATGGTTTTCATTGCAAGATCAAGATTCCATGCGGGTGAGCCATCTGCTTTATTCAGCTTTAACAAGTCACGAATTGGACTGAAACCATGTACACGAACTGTCGTAACACCCTGTTTCGGTTCACCTTTGACCAAGGCAACATGAATATCAGGGTTACCAATTTCACGGTATTTATACAGTTCAAAAGTACCATATTCAGTTTCAATGGTCTCTTGAGACAAACGTTCAACGGTTTGCTCATTGGTCATGCGGTAATGAATCAGATCCGCAATAGTCCCAATTTTTAAGCCATGCTTTTCTGCAAAGACTTCCAGATCAGGGCGACGCGCCATAGTACCGTCATCATTGATGATTTCACAGATCACTGATGCAGGTTCAAGACCAGCCAAACGGGTTAAATCACAACCAGCTTCGGTATGACCCGCGCGGTGTAATACACCACCTGGTTGTGCCATCAATGGAAAAATATGCCCTGGCTGTACGATATCGCTTGGCTTGGCATGTGCAGCAACCGCAGTACGAATGGTATGTGCACGTTCAGCTGCCGAAATACCTGTGCTAATGCCTTCTGCTGCTTCAATCGATAACGTGAAGTTGGTCGCGTGCTGTGCGCCGTTCTGATCAACCATTAATGGCAGGTTGAGCTGCTTACAACGCTCACGGCTTAAAGTCAGGCAGACCAAACCACGTGCATGGGTAATCATGAAGTTAATATCTTCAGGGCGAACATGCGTTGCAGCGATGACTAAGTCACCTTCATTCTCACGATCTTCATCATCCATCAGGATGACCATTTTGCCTGCACGAATATCTGCGACAAGCTCTTCAACACGACTCAGCGGCATTCGCTTTCACCTTTGATGTTGCCTTTTAAGGCTCTAGTATTCGATAAATCTGGCATAGTTTACCGCATTTTAAAAAATTTCGCCTGTGCTTCTTGATCAATTCAAATATGTCATCTGCAAAAGCAGATATTGGCCAGATCTGGAGCTGCTGTTGTGAACTTTCTAGGCTCATTTTGTGAGGCGTTTGAGCTGGAAAAAATAAGGCTTTGTCGTGAAACAAAGCCTTATTTTAAGATCTAGCGCTTGAATCAGGATTCAGTGGCTGCTTTCGCTTTTTTGCCCATCAAGATTTCAGTACGCAGTGTCTGTGCCACAGTTGCGCAGGCTTCATTCATGCCATTAATCATGAACGCATGGCGAGTCATGATATTGCTTGGATTCGGCATCGCCACCAATTCATAATTATTTTGAATGGTCTTAAGCTGATCATGATTGAGGTGTAATGCCGCTTCTTTGGCATGTAGATGTTGAGTCAAGCGTTTTGCTGCTTCAACCGCATCCAGTTGCATGGCATCCACCGCGCCAGCAACCGCACCACGAGTTTGCAAGGCAAAACGTTTATCTTCACGGTAACGTTTATACAATACATCAGACAACAGCTGGAACACAGCACCGACCATCATCAGGCATTCTAGCGCTTGTGGCTGTTCCGTGTTGGTGGTCAAAGTTGCACCTTCGCTATCAAATTCTTGGGTGACATGAATCTTGGCGGCATCAATTTCATAATGCTTGGCACAGAGGTCGATACTTTTATCCAAGAATAACTGGCAAAGTTTAAAATATGGCACCGAAACAGACTGATTGACACTATTCAGAAGTTGCTTCGGATCATAGAACTGAATGTTCAAAGCCAATGCCTGATCATCCAGTTGAACCGCTTCTGCTGGACGCTTCTCGATGCGCGCCTTGCTTTGCGCTTTGGCCTGTTGTTGAGCCTGAGCAACCAGTGTCACCGTATTTTGCTTTTCGAGCGCCAATGCCTGAGTTAAACGTTGAATTTCATGCTTAAGATGATTTTCTTGGTTAATACGAGCCAGATATTCACTACGTGTTGGACGGGCAATGGCACGATACGCCAGCCAGATCAAGCCGTGAATAAATAAGGAAACTAAAATCGCTAACCATTGGGTACGTAAGATTTCACCGATACTTGGCTGGATGAGGGTAATTTCAACCGTTCCAACTTTCTTCTCATTTTGCAATGCATCACGAACAAACACTTCGCCTTGGCGAGTTTTCGACATCCCACTGGTGGCAAGGACTTGCTTATTGGCATCTAGGATACGAATCGAAGCAACACTTGGATTGGTGGCATAACGATTCGCCACCAGAGCCAATGAAACGGTGTTGGCAGGTTCCAGCTCGGAAAGCGTATCTGCCACTAACTGACTTGTCATCAGTTGACCTTGGCTGGCGCGGTTTTCATTGAGTTGATGTGTCGTTGCAATCACCAATAAAAAGGTATGCAATGCAAAACTTACGATCAGTAGGCTAGCAAATAGCCCTTGGCGAGGCGCATTCAAGTTAAACTTCCAAGGCAAATAGATTTAGGTTCGGTTATGTTATGATTCTTACATACAATAGTTGTCGCTCAACCACGAGTCAATTCATGCGAGAAATCATTCTTATATCCTTTCTAGGACCAGATCAACCGAATCAGTTTACTCGATTAATGCAGGTACTATCCGTACATTCTTTGCAAATACTTGATGTAGGTCAGGCCGTTATCCACAATCAACTCACCCTTGGGATCGTTGTTGCATCGGATAATGAGACTGCTACTGCATTGGCAATGAAAGAGATTCTGATTTTAGCACATGATATTGGCCTAACAGTGCGATTTAAACCAATCTCCAACGCAGAATATGATCAATGGGTGAGTGAAGGTGGCCGAACGCGCTATATCGTGACGGCACTTGCCCCAGAACTCACGGCTGCGCATTTGCAAGCGGTCACAAAAATTGTGTCGAGTCAGGGTTTTAATATCGAAACCGTCACGCGCTTATCTGGCCGTTTAGAACTGGATACTGAGAGTCCTTTCCCGCGTCGGGCCTGTGTCCAATTTGGATTGAGTGGGCAGATGTTAGATGCACAAGCCATGCGTGCAGCCTGCCTGAGCTTGTCAGGTGAATTGAATATTGATGTCGCAGTACAAGAAGACAATGCGTATCGCCGCAATCGCCGTCTGGTGTGCTTCGATATGGATTCAACCCTCATCGAGCAAGAAGTAATTGATGAGTTGGCCTTAGAAGCTGGCGTTGGTGAACAGGTGGCTGAAATTACAGAGCGCGCTATGCTCGGGGAGCTGGATTTCCAGCAAAGTTTCCGTGCCCGTGTCGCTTTATTAAAAGGTCTGGATGCGTCAGTTTTACCTAAAATTGCAGAACGTTTGACCGTGACTGAAGGGGCAGAGCGTCTGATTTCGACACTGAAAGCGCTAGGCTATAAGACCGCAATTCTATCAGGTGGTTTCCAGTACTTTGCTGAATATCTGCAAGCAAAACTGGGAATTGATGAGGTGCATGCCAATATTCTCGATGTTGAAAATGGCATCGTGACAGGTGAAGTGAAAGGTGCAATTGTCGATGGTGCACGTAAAGCTGAGCTACTGCGTCAATTGGCTGAGAAAATGGGAATTTCCTTAGAACAGGCGATGGCGGTTGGGGATGGTGCTAACGATTTGCCAATGCTCTCGATTGCGGGTCTTGGTGTCGCATTCCGTGCCAAGCCTTTGGTTCGCCAAAATGCCAATCAAGCAATTTCTAGTGTGGGTTTAGATGGTGTTTTGTACTTGTTAGGTATGCATGATAAAGACCTGAATCGCGCTTAACACAGAGATTTTTGGGTTCAAATAAGGCCGCTTTTGAAGCGGCTTTATTCATTTTTAAGTCGTCACGATTCCGTCATATTTATGTCTAAATGTATAGAAAAACAACGATAAAAAATTTCTGAAAAAAGTTTTTTTAAGGTCTAAAACATCGATAGTTTTTTGTAATGACACGCCGCAATTGATGCTATATGGAGATTCGGGACTTTTGTAATTTTAAAAAATGTAATTACAAAAGCATATTGCGACAGCTTATGTCGTAAGGTTAATTTCAGGCTCTTTTTTTCTAAAAAAAACACTCCATAATGCATAAAGACGTTAATGCAACACCAAGTACTGTTTGAGATTACAGAACAATATAGAGGTCTGGACACAATTGCAGACCATCCTTTTTAAGACGGAGGTTTCTATGGAAGCAGCGAATTTCACCATGTTGGTTGGATTTGGCTTAATCGCTGTCGCAATTATTGCTGTTTTCTTTTCTCCTTATCGTCGTTGGTTAGGTTTTATGTTGGCAGGTATGCTCTGCTGGGGACTGTTAGAAGTGGTACGCTTTGGTGCGCAAACCATATTCGAGATGTCAGTCGCCTATAGCTATCTCACCGCATTGAGCTTCGCGATGATTACGGTTACATTTATTTTGTTACGTGAAGATAAACAAGCACAAAAACAACTGGCAAATCGTCAGTATATTGAACATACACCTGTTTATAAGGATGATCAGCAACAATGTTCTAGCAGATAAATTATAATAATTTTAACAACATCAAAGGCATGCTCAGCATGCCTTTTTTGCACTAACTTTCTGCAACAAAGCTTTTTCCGACTTTTCTACAATTGTGCTAGGATACAGTTGTCTTAATTTTCATCATAATACTGTAGGCATAAATGTCATGAAGCTTTCTTCTTTACCTGTGGTTAAGTTACCTATCGTTGATGTAAGCACTGATCCACTTGATCTATTAGTGGCAGGTTTGGCGTTACGTATGAAGCAATTGGCACGCACTAGCCCGAAGTTTATTGAATTGGTTCATGACCGTGAGTTCCGTATTCAGATTGGTACGGATTTAGGTTTTGCGCGTCAAATTATTGTGAACCGCGGCAAAATTGATACAGTGGCAGGTAACCCAGAACAAGCTGATTTTATTTTGCAATTTGCTTCAAGTGAGCAAGGCGTAAAAACCTTACTAAAAGGCGATCCAACTGCATTTATGACAGGGATGCAGGATGGCAGCATTAAAATGGAAGGGGACTTTAGCTTATTGGTGTGGTTTAACCAAGCTGCAAAACTGATTCCACCTAAAGTGCCAAAACCAGTAAAAGAAAAAATCCGTCAGGCACGTGCATTTATTAAAGAAAAAACAGGCAAATAAAAATGTCATAAAAAAACTCCCAAATCGGGAGTTTTTTTATGCACTCGAATTATTCAATGTCCAGATTAAAGGTCACTGGCCCATCATTAATTAAATGAACTTTCATGTCTGCTGCAAAAATTCCTGTTTGCACATTATTGAATTGTTGGCGGGCATATTCCACTAGCTGTTCATAAAGTGCTTTGGCTTCGGCTGGCGGCATCGCTGGACCAAAGTCTGGGCGTAAGCCTTTTTGCGTTTGTGCCATCAAGGTAAATTGAGAGACCAATAAGATCCCACCATTTGCTTGGCTGACATTCCAGCCCATTTTGCCTTGTTCATCATCAAAAATTCGGTATTTCAGAATTTTATCAATCAGCTTCTGGCCTTTCTCTAAAGTATCTTCTTTACCCAGACCTAAAAATACCAGTAAGCCGTGTTGAATCTCACCTGTAGTCTCGCCCTCAACCACCACTTTCGCTTCGAGGACGCGTTGAATTAGTGCGCGCATAAGAATTAAAGATTAAATGTTCAGTCAGTGGCGCAGTCTAGCAGATTTAGTGACCCTACAGCGGGGTGTAAAATAGTGCTCCTAACGCTTGATCTTATTTTTCGATTTATTTTATTAAAATTATCTTTTTTATCTATTGTTAAAATCTTTGTATAGTCCCCGTGCAGGAAAGGTATTTGATTTTGGATTTAACAGTATGTTTAAACGAACGTTTTTATTCACAATAATGGCAGCAACGTTAGGCACCGCGTATGCAGCTCCTTTAACAAAAGACAATGGTGCGCCTGTCGGTGACAACCAGAACTCAACCACAGCTGGCGCAAATGGTGCAACCTTGTTGCAAGATGTGCAGCTTATTCAAAAATTACAGCGTTTTGGCCGTGAGCGTATCCCTGAGCGTGTGGTACACGCACGTGGTACAGGCGTATACGGTGATTTTGTCGCAACAAAAGATTTGTCTGATTTAACCGTCGCTTCTATGTTTAAAGCAGGTACGACTACACCTGTATTTGTTCGTTTTTCTACGGTGATTCATCCGAAAGGTTCACCAGAAACTGCACGTGATCCACATGGCTTTGCTGTGAAGTTTTATACCCAGCAAGGGAACTGGGATCTCGTCGGGAATAACTTGCCCGTATTCTTTATCCGTGATGCGATCAAGTTTCCTGACTTTGTACATGCGATGAAGCCTGACCCTGTGACCAATGTTCAGGATCCTAACCGCATTTTTGATTTCTTAAAAAGCCAGCCGTGGTCGATCAATATGTTGACCTATGTCTATTCAAACTTGGGCACACCTGAAAGCTACCGTACATTGGATGGCTTTGGCGTGCATGCATTCAAGTTATACAACAACAAGGGTGAATATAAGTACGTCAAATTTAACTGGCGTTCTAAGCAAGGGGTAAAAGGTCTGAATCTGGATCAGGTACGCGAAGTACAGGGCCGTGACTGGAGCCACTTGACCAATGATATGTATAAAAATGTCTATGCTGGAAACTATCCGAAATGGGACTTATACATTCAGGTACTTGATCCAAAAGACTTAGATAAATTTGATTTCAATCCACTAGATGCAACCAAAATCTGGCCGAATGAGCTGGTACCTGAAATGAAAGTCGGGACCTTGACGCTGAATCGTATGCCGAAGAATTTCTTCCAGGAAACAGAACAGTCAGCATTTGCGCCTGGCAATTTAATTCCGGGTATTGAGCCATCGGAAGACCGTTTATTACAAGGTCGTATTTTCTCTTATTCAGATACACAGTTGTATCGTTTAGGTGCCAATCACCAGCAAATTCCAGTGAACCGTCCGCGTGTGGCGGTGAACAACAATAATCAGGAAGGCTTCATGAATATGGGACAAACGGAGTCTCATGTGAATTATGAACCAAGTACGATTGAGCCGAAGCCATCAACTGAGATCGCACGTGCGGTTGCAACACCGTTGCAAGGTACTGTTATGCAACAGGCGATTCAGAAACAGCAGCCATTTAAACAGGCTGGTGATGTATATCGCAGTTATTCAGCATTGGAAAAGAATGACCTGATTCGTAACCTTGCGGCTGATTTAGGCCAAGTTAAAGATGTAGAAACCAAAACCATTATGGTCTCTTACTTCTATAAGGCCGATGCCGATTACGGAACGCGTTTGGCCAAGGCTGTGGGCGTAAATCTTAAAAATGTACAGAATAAAGCAGGTCAGTTGAAAGACGAATAAATGCTTTGTTGATGTGGTAACAGGTGCCTGAATGTTACCCCCAGAAAGTCCTGTAACCTCAATAGCCTTTCCTGCACCTAGGGCGAGTGTTACAGGCACTCCTTATTCAGATTTTTGAGGAATGCTCATGATCCATTTACGTTCGATCTTGTTTGCTGCGTGTTTGCTTTGCAGCAGTGTGGGGACTTCTGTCTATGCCGCAGTACCATCTTCACAGGACAATGGTTCAGCAGAAGTCATTGAGCTGTTTTTCTCGGCGGCTAAAGTGGGAAATATTGAAGTCCTGCAAGAGTTTTTAAAGCATGGTTTTCCGATTGATATTCAGGATCAATCTGGTTATAGCGCTTTAATGATGGCGAGTTACTACGGTCAGAAAGATGCCGTCAAACTGTTGCTGCAACAAGGTGCCAATCGTTGTCTCCGAGACAAGCGCGGGCATACCGCACTGATGGGTGCAATCGTGAAAGCCGAGTGGAGTATTGCCAAGCAGTTGCGTCAGGTGGATTGTGATGTCAATGCTACCAAAACAGGTCAACTCACGGCAGAACAATTTGCGCTACAATTTGGACAGCAGCAACGTTTAAAAGAAATCCAGCCATTACAAGAAAAATAGTATCTGGTTTAGCTAACATATTGAATTTAAAAAGCTACCAATGGTTTATTTTCGTGAAAAATCATCCATTGCAATCGACAGACTCATTTCTGTGCAAAAGTGTGCTTTAATGCTTGAACGAGAATAGATCCTAGTCAGTCATGTCTACACCAATTATTCAATCTTTACTTGATACCGACTTATATAAATTCACCATGTTGCAGGTGGTGTTACATCAGTTTCCACAAACGCATAGTGTGTACCTATTCCGTTGTCGAAATCTCGAAGATACGGTTTATCCGCTCGTTGAAATTCTGGATGACTTGAATCAGCAGCTCGACTGGCTATGTGAATTGCGTTTTGCTGAAGATGAGCTGCAATATCTCCGCTCGTTACGCTTTATTAAAAGTGATTTTGTTGATTATCTGGAACTCTTCCAGTTAAAACGTCGTTTTATTCAGGCCAGCATTGATGAGGCGGGTCGTCTCGATATTCGTATTGAAGGGCCAATGGTTCAGGCCATGATGTTTGAGATCTTTGTCCTAGCAATCGTCAATGAATTGTATTTCCGCCGTATCCGTAGTGATGAGGTTCTGGCAGAAGGCGAACGTCGTTTACAGCAAAAACTGGTGCAACTGCAACATTATGCACAAGAACAACAAGAGAATGAACCTCCATTTTTAGTGTCTGATTTTGGGACACGCCGTCGCTATAGCTTTGAATGGCAAAAACATGTAGTGCAAGCATTTCATACTGCGGCACCAAAGGTATTTCGTGGTACCAGTAATGTGCTGTTGGCGAAACAGTTGGGAATTAGCCCGATTGGAACCATGGCACATGAATTCTTGCAAGCTTTTCAGGCCCTTGATGTACGTTTGCGTAACTTCCAGAAGGCTGCTTTAGAAGCTTGGGTACAAGAATATCGGGGTGACCTCGGGATTGCCTTGACTGACGTGGTCGGCATGGATGCATTCTTACGCGATTTTGATTTGTATTTTGCCAAGCTGTTTGATGGTTTACGTCATGACAGTGGTGACCCGTATGAGTGGGGTGATAAGGCGGCTGAGCATTATCGTAAACTCAAGATTGATACCAAAACCAAGATGTTGACCTTTAGTGATGGGCTAAATCTGGAAAAAGCATGGTTATTGCATCAATATTTTAAAGACCGTTTTCAGGTGAGCTTTGGTATCGGCACCAATTTGACCAATGATATGGGGCAGAAGCCTTTGAATATTGTGTTGAAGCTGGTGGAGTGTAATCGTCAGTCGGTGGCGAAGATTTCGGATAGTCCAGGAAAAACGATGACTGATAATGATACGTTCTTGGCGTATTTGCGTCAGGTGTTTGAGATTGAGGAAACAAGCGAGACTCTATAACTTTAATTCGATACGCGTAAACGTCATCCACAACCTGCGTGATATAAGTAAGAAGTCTTTTTTGCGATACAGTTAAATAGATGAAAGAAGTGAACAGGTTTTGTGGATGACAATGGTTTTGCCTACTTTTGTCGAAACAAAAGTAGGTCGAGCCTGAACAAAGTTGAAATATATTTCAACTGAAGTGCAAGACGTAGTGGCTTATCCCGAAATAGGATGAGAGCTCCGTAAGACTCTGTAATAAAATTCGATGATTTAATTTCCCTATATCTCCTTTTCTGCTAAATGAATGCAAAAAATCAGACAAAGATAAAAAGTCGGCTATGCTAAAATTACGCATAAGGCGGATGACAAAACAGCATAACAATGACTGATGTAGATTTTAAACTTGATTTACTGATTGAACCTGAACAACTCGTGCCCTATTTAGGACACGAACGAATTCGTATTGTCGATTTAAGCCGGGCATCGGTTTATGAACAACTGCATATTCCCCATGCGATTCATTTACAACCGAAATATCTGGTTGCACAACAAGAACAAGCCAATGGCGTGTTACCTGATTTAGAAGGATTACAAGCCTTAATTGAGAAGCTAAATATTTCACCGCAACATCATGTGGTGGTGTATGACGATGAAGGTGGTGCTTGGGCTGGGCGATTAATCTGGAATTTACATTGTCTGGGTTTTCATCATACTAGTCTGATTAATGGCGGGATTCATGGCTGGTTGGGTGCGGGATTGCCGACGACGGCTGAAGTTGATCCAGTGAAATCTGTTACGGATCTGTTGCAGATTGATTTAGACACCGTTCAGCAATATCGGGTCGAATATCAGGAATTGTTAAAGCAAGTCGAAGAACAGAATATTCAACTGTGGGACTGCCGCAGTAATGATGAATATACAGGTCTACGTTTAGCTGCGCGACGCGGCGGTCACATCCCAAATGCGTTACATTTTGAGTGGAGTACTGCCCTTAATCGTGAAAATCATCTAAAATTACACCCGCTTGAACGCACACAACAACGTTTAGAACAATTAGGCTTTAATTTACAACAACCTGTGGTGGTGTACTGTCAGTCTCACCATCGTTCGGGCTTGGCGTATATTCTGGCAAGATTGCTGAACTGGCAAGTTAAAGCCTATGATGGTGCGTGGAGCGAATGGGGCAATCGCCTCGATAGTCCTATTATTTCAGGAGAGTCACCGTTGTGAGTTTTGCAGCAGATTTAAAAAAACAATTATTTATCAAAGCACAAAATCTTGTGCCGCAACATCAACTCAGCCGTGTGATTGGCAAAGTTGCCGCAAGTGAAAATCTTTTGGTAAAAACTGCTGTTATTCAGGCATTTAAAGCAAAATACGGGATTGATATGAGTATTGCTGAACAAAGCAATGCACAACACTATAAATCTTTTAATGAATTTTTTACCCGTGCACTCAAAGAAGGTATACGCGGTATTGATGAACAAGCGGATAGTATTGTTTGTCCTGCCGATGGTGCAATATCACAGCTTGGTAAAATTGAAGCAGGTGATATTTTTCAGGCCAAAGGTCAAAGTTTTTCAGTGGAAAAATTGATTGGTGATCCGCAGTTGGCGAAGCCTTTCCATGAAGGGCAATTCGCTACGGTTTATTTGTCACCTAAAGATTATCACCGTGTGCATATGCCTTTGGCGGGCACATTGACCGAAACTTTATATATCCCAGGTGAATTATTCTCGGTCAATCAAGTGACTGCTGAGAATGTACCGGGCTTGTTTGCGCGTAATGAGCGTATGGTCTGCTTATTCGATACCGAACTTGGTCGTATGGCAGTGGTTCTAGTGGGTGCAATGATTGTTGCTGGAATTGAAACCGTTGCGACAGGTAAGGTCAAACCGACAGGCCGTGTCGAGTTACAGCATCATCAAATGCCATTGGATAAAGGCGCGGAATTAGGTCGTTTCTATCTTGGCTCAACTGCTGTGATTTTATTTGAGAAAGATAAAATGATTTGGGAAGAGCAGTTTAAAGCCAACTCGACAGTGGTGATGGGGCAGCGTTTAGGTCATTCGGTTTAATTGAGTTGTAATTTTTAAAAAGCCCCTTAAAATCTAATAAGGGGCTTTTAAAATTAATTATGTTAAAGAGAAATTAGCTGAACAAGATGTGTCTTTCAAATTATTACAATAATCTATTAATATTTTAGTTTTAGAAACTAATTTTACATCTTGCTTATCACTTTTAATAAATCCAGATCGATCAACTATTTCTATACATCTATTAAAGGCTATTATGCATTTTTCAGGATCATTTAAAATTTTAAAAAGGGTTTCACAGTAGTCTTCAATTTTCTTGCTATTTAAATTAGGAAGCTCATAAGGTTCATTTAATATTCTAAATAACATTAAAAAATGAAATTTAACTTTTTTATAAGAGGGATCAATCTGTCCACGTTTAAATAGATAATCTAGTTTATAATAAGCATATGCACTTAAGTAATAAGGAAAGTATTTATGGTCATCATGGAATACTTTAATTTTACCATCATTCAAACGTCTTACAATTAAACCAAAAAAACTTGTAACATTATGTGGCTCATCTAAGAACATCGCGACAAAAGACTTAATTTGATATGGAACAGTAATAATTTTTGATTTTAAAACGCTGGTATCTGAATTGTATTGTTTTGCTCTTCTTTCATAATAAAGCCTAAAGTCACCTTCATAAGAGTTATAATAATCTTCTAAACGTCGCTGAAATTGTGTTAATGAAGCTAATTGTTCCTTCTTAATTGGCGTTTGATTGTTAGTTGCTAATGTGATTTGTATTTTTATATCATCATCCGTAGTTGCAATTAATTTTATTGGTACATTAACCTTCTGTATATTTTCTTTTCCTCGACTATTATATAAAACATTACTTGTTTGACATCCATTCACAATTTGGTAATCTGAAATAGTAAATTGATTTCCTGTTAAAGCAATATTATTGGCAACGATAGTCACACCATTATTTAATACACTAAAAATTTCAGAACCTTCACTAATAATAGTATTAGCAATACCACTATTTACATCATTATTTTCTCCTTGGAAGTCTCTTACATTATCTTCAAAAACATTCAAGAGGTTTTGTTCTTCATCTGAAACAATTTTTAAAAATTCGTTATAGGGTAATAAACCAATATAAGCTTCTGTTACTCCTTTGATATCAGGAATAGTAATTCTATTCGAAAATTGGAAAGTTGTACTTATACTTTCTTTAGACTTTCTATATAGTTTTGAAATTTCCTGCGCCCCTAAGGAATAAAAATTAATTTTATTAAATAAATTTGTACTACTAAGTGATTCTAAACTATAGTTAATTCTAGACTGTAGATTGTCATCTTCTTTCCAACTTCCTGTTGTTACATAATATATTTTAACATTAGGATTTCTTCTAAACTTAGCTGCTTGATCAAAAATTAAATTAGAAACTAAAGCTAACTTCGTAATTATCTCGTTTCTAGGTAATCGATTTTCCTCAGAAAAGAAGTCCTCTACCCCAAATAAAAATGTTCCTATTTCAGAGGCATTAAAATTAGATGATGTTTTTGATTGTGTAAAAATGTAGTCAACTTCTAAATTATTACCAACATTAGATAAAAAATCTTCTGCCTCATCAGGATCACTTAAAATTTGCCCGTTTACCACTATGGCAACTCCATCAAGGCCAGTATCCTGACCTCCACCAGTTGAAAGCTCATCAAGAGAAAAGGTTTTATTATATTCATGTGATATGATTGAGTAATTTACGAAATTTTCAAAATCTCTTGCCTCACCTTGTGTCTCTAAATTCCAGTTTTTAAGAAGTTCTTCTATTAAACTTTTTGTTATACGATCCATGGGCCCTCTAAAACAATTTGTA
>NZ_LRPD01000037.1:0-85424 GCF_001605865.1 Acinetobacter sp. NRRL B-65365
GTAGAATATCTATTAAAAGATCAACTTTTGACATTTTAAATCGCTTTGAGCAGTACTCAGCTGAAGAGAGGCTAAATCAACGACCATTGGTGCTTAAACAGTTGATCCATTCTGTCGGGCGATTACCTGAACCGGCCTCGGGCCAGACCTATCAGCGCTGGCAAGTTTTTGCCCAGATTGCTGGCTTTGACCTAAGTTTAGCCAAGCTTTTTGAATCACATTGTGATGCGTTAAGCATTTTGCATGAGCTCGGATATGAAAATGAAATTGATGAGAAAATATGGGCCATTTGGGCGGCCGATGGTGGGCCAGCGCCATTACAGGTCGAAAATGAGTTTTGTTGTGGAATTAAACCGTGGTGTTCAGGCGCTGAATTTATTCAAAAAGCATTAATCAGTTTCAAAGATCCACAGGGGCAATCTCAGCTTTGCATTCTCGATCTCAACCAACCCTCGGTCACCATTGATCTGGCTCACTGGCAAGCCGTAGGCATGCAAGGCACACAGACTGCCAGAGTCAATTTTCAGGAGACAGCCGTCAAACGTATTGGTCGTCCCAATGATTACCTTGATCGGGCTGGTTTCTGGCATGGTGCTGCGGGCGTTGCAGCTTGCTGGTATGGTGCGGCAGTACGGTTAATGGATGAGCTGCAACAAAGCTGCCTTAAAACACCCAATCCTTTTAAGAAAATGTATTTAGGTCAGTTGACAACTCAACTTGCTGTGACCCGACAATATTTCCAATACGTCGCGCAACTGATTGATAGCCAACCCAAGCTCAGTCATGAACGGGATGTACGGATCTTGCGTGCACAGGCAGAACAAAGCTGTTTGGCAGTTATTGAAGGAGTCGGAAAAGCGCTGGGCGCACGGCCTTTTTGTGAACAAGCGACCTTTGCCAATTTGATGGCAGATTTACCTGTATTTATTCGGCAAAGCCATGCGGCATTTGATGATGAGCAAATTGCTGAACGATGTTTACAGGAGCAAATAGCATGGCAGCTCTAAAACATCCTTTGGTTGAGGATCGCATTATTGAAGGGCAAGGTACTTCTAGAGAACAATGGCTACATGCATTTGAGCAACAACCGCTATCGCCGCTCAATCTTGAAAAATTTCAATCGAAACGAATTGTGATTGTGGCGCCGCATCCAGATGATGAAATACTCGGTTGTGGCGGCTTGATGCAACAGTTGATTAGTATGAATTGTCACTTAGTGATTGTTGCCGTCAGCAATGGTACCCAAAGCCATCCGCATTCAAGCAAATATAGTCCAGAGCAATTAGATCGAATCCGCCCGCAAGAAAGTCTGGCGGCATTACATTGTTTAGAGGTCTCGGATTTTGCACAACGTATTGCCTTAAATTTACCCGATGGAAAGATTCATTTGCATACAGAGCAACTCTGGCAAGCATTAGAGCAGCTGGTTCAAGCGCAAGACATTCTGATTTGTAGCTACGCACAGGATGGACATCCTGATCATGAAGCGGTAGGAAAAACGGTACAGGCCTTTGCTCTAGCACATGACCTATCATATTTACATGTGCTGATCTGGGCATGGCATTGGGCGCGACCGTTAGATCCGCGTATCAACTGGCAACAGGCCAGAGCTTATAGCTTAACTCAGAGCCAGTTAATCAAAAAACGTCAGGCCATTATGCAGTTCAAAAGCCAGATCGAAGCTGATGAAAGTACAGGCAATGCTGCGGTTTTATCTCCAGCAATCATCGAACGTTTGTTGATGCCTTGGGAGGTTTATCTTTGTGAATGATTCTAGTCAATATTTTGAAGCCTTATATCATCACAACAATGACCCTTGGGGTTACGATCATCATTGGTATGAGGCTCGTAAAAGGCAGATTTGTTTAGCATTACTCACTCAACAGCACTATTCATCAGTGCTGGAAATCGGCTGTTCCAATGGTCATTTAAGTGTAGAACTGGCCCAACGCGCTGATCAGCTTTTATGTCTAGATCTTTCTGCTCACGCTGTCCATTGGGCTTCGCAACGTTTACAGAATCTGGGCCATGTGAATGTTCAACAGCAAAAAATACCTGAAAATTTTCCTGAACAGAAATTTGATCTGATTATCATCAGTGAAGTGGCTTATTACTTATCTCGCAATGAATTGCATGAACTTATCGATCAACTCAAAGACAGTTTAACGCCACAAGGTGAAATCCTGTGTTGTCACTGGCGGCACGCGATTCAGGATTTTGAACTGAATGCCTTTCAAGTACATGATCATTTAAAACAATCTTTGCCTTTCACTCATTATTTAAGTCTGAATGATCCAGATTTCATCATTGATATCTGGACAGTAAATCCTTCATCTTTGGCTAAACAGCAGGGTTTAATATGAACATCGGTATTGTTATCCCAGCCCATAATGAAGAGCAGCATTTATCTGCCTGTTTGCAGTCGATTCAACAGGCTGTACAATATATAGGTCATGAACAGGTCAAGATTTTGGTGGTTCTAGACAGTTGTACGGATCAGTCTCGTGCGATTGTAGAATCACATCAAGTGAACTGGATTGAATGCAATTATGCTTGTGTAGGCAAGGCCAGAGATTTAGGTATTCGACATCTGATTCAACAGGGTGTGACATGGGTCGCTTGTACTGATGCCGATACCATTGTTGATCCAGACTGGTTACTGTGTCAGATGCAACATCAGCCTACTGATGCCATCTGTGGAATCGTAGTGCTGGATAATCTAAATCATTTATCAGCACCGCAACAGCAAAAATATCTGGCACATTATCAGGATAGTATGGGGCATCAGCATATTCATGGCGCAAATTTAAGTTTTAGCGTAGACGCTTATCTTCAGGCAGGAGGTTTTGAGCCGATTCCTTGTCATGAGGATGTGTCATTAATTCAAAAATTTATGACTCAATGCAGCAAAATCACCTGGAGTAATCTGGTTCGGGTCACCACCAGCAGCCGACTGAATGGACGTGCACCACAAGGGTTATCACATTTTTTAAAACAGCTATAAGGTACTTTTAGGGTGAAAGTTGATTAAACGGTATAAAAGCAAATGAGAAAATAAAAAATTAAAGTTTTCGTGATTCTGTAAATATATGATAGTTTTAAAAATTATAATTAACAAAATAACTTTCAGAGTTTGCGGAAATCTTTATGAATATACGATTATGTTATGCCAGCAAACGCAATGAAAATAGCGATGATTTGCTACAAGATTTACGCGATATCCTCACCGAAGCTCGAGATTTCAATACTCAACATTGTATCTATGGCGTCCTCTACTATGCAGATAATGCCTTTTTTCAGTGCTTGGAGGGAGAACAGCAGATTGTTGAAAGTTTATTTGAAAAAATAAAAACTGATTCACGCCATCTTGATGTCAAGCATCTCAATACACACTCCATTGACCAATCGAGCTTTAACCGCTGGTCAATGAAATATGTACAACGAAATACCAATATTGAATCTTTCTTTCTGACTTTGGGAGAAAATAGCTTTAATCCGAGCTGTCTCGACCAGACAAGTTTAGATGCTTTTCTCAGTGAATTGCTACTTGCAGAACAGACAACGCTTCCCATTGGCAAAAAAGTTGGCATGGTCAATCGTGGCGTTAATCCATTCTAAGCTGTTTGGCTCGTAACTTGATATTCACGGTTTTGAGTTTCGGTAACACTTTAGCCATGAGTAAATAGACAGCAATAGAAGTCATAAACATCAAGATCACTTCCATACTCTGGCTAATAATCAGCATGGCACAGTAGAAGAAACTAAATAAGGCCAAACATAATTCTGTGCCTTTGAAATACCACGTAATAAACACACCAAAGAGAGTCGCGGAGAGTATCAGATTAACTGTTTCGTTAAAGCCTAAATAATTGAAGAAGATGATGAGTAGGCACAACGCTAACATTGATAGTAAAAAGACAAAGATATTTTTTGCAATAAACATATTCTATTTCCTATCCTGAAGTTAATTTAAAAATCTTTCCTCTGGAACCAGAGGAAAGATGGTACATATTCAGACATTATTTGAGATTCTTTTCTATTATTCAGATTTGTTATATTAATAAAGATGCCTTTTTTATTTTACGGGATCTCTTCATTAATATTCAGCTTTCTATTGAATAGTAAAGAGCGCTTAAATGTACCGAATTAATTATTAAAGAAATCAAACAGTTGAAGAATAAGTTTTTGGCTTACACGTTTGTAAGAGATTGCCTACAAATGATTGTTTTTTGACCAAAATTTACATTTGAATTTAAAATAAATTAATTTAAAAACAATTACTTATTTTCAAATCACAATTTCTCTAAATTTACATTTTTAACAAAACGCAACATGATATTTCATTAGAGAAAGAAATAATAATGAGCAATATTTAAATGAAGTAAGAATATTGATTATCTAGAATTGGTATGCACTGTTATCGATGCGATTTTCTATAAAAAGAAAATGAGAAAAGAATTAAGTTTTACGATAAGAAATTCATTCATGGATAGAAATGATCAATTTGGGATTTCGGTGCAACAGTAAAATCATCTGGAGAAAATTCAAGGATCATTTCGGCTGCCTGTACATGGTCTGCATTGAGCCAGTCCAGACGGTGTCCTTCAGAGATGATAACGACTGATCTTTTTTCATGTTCAGGCGCATGAAACTGGTTCATTAAAGGGTGGGAATCTGCATTGATGGTTAGCATACTCATGGAGAGAATTTCCTGACCTGCAACACTTGCATATTCATATATAGCGGCGACTGTAAACGGCTTTTTGTCCTGACGATAGATGCCATACCACTGTGCTTGCCCATCAATATACTTAGGTTCAAAAATTACTTCGACAGGTACCAAAGCAAATTGATTTTTGTTCCAAGCATGTTTGAAACTATTTTTTCCAGCTACCGTTTCAGCACGTGCATTATAAGCATTCTGAACTGCCTTTAACTCCTTGGCCCAAAAAGGCACAAGACCAAAACGGGCGGCACGCCATTCTACTTTTTGATCGGGTGAGATCAGGATCGGGCTAAGATCTTCAGGATAAATATCCGTTTTGTAGTCAAATGTCGGTTCAAACAAATCTAATAAATGAGCCCGAGTTTTCTGAATAGGTCGATAGTTTGCACACATACACCATCCTCGTATCGTTCAATAAACACTCTTTTAGTGTTGATCAAAATCACGTTATTGATGAGCGCATTTTTGTATTTGGATTGCATCAATACTTACTGATCTGGGGATTCTTATAGAGAAAATGAAATCTTATGACACGATCTGAAGGGATAGATGATTTAAGATATCTTAAAAAATAGATGAGATAAAAAATTATCTCAGGATGATAATCAAATGGGCGAAATTAACCCAAACTCATAAATTTTATACTTCGATTTAAAAGATTCTGATCAAAGGAAATTGAGCCGACATTAACCATTTGTATTTATATCGATTTTTACATGTTTAGGCCTGCAAAAAATTACTAAGCTTAACAAACAAATCCTTCTAATTGCTTTACTATCGCCCGCTTTATCTTCAAAAGAAGGTCTCCCTTAACCAACGACTTTCGTCAGTGTTTTTTGATTTGGTAAACAATGAATTTTGATATCGACATTTTTGGTACGATTGTAGTTGCAGTCTTTGTACTTTTTATTGGTTATTTTCTGGTTAATAAAGTTAGTTTATTAAAACGCTACAATATGCCTGAACCTGTAATTGGTGGACTTGTCGCCGCGATTGTCACTTATTTTCTATTCACCAAATTTGATATTACGGTGAATTTTAATGCGGACATTCAACGCAGTTTCATGCTGGTCTTTTTTACTTCGGTTGGTTTGAGTGCCAGCCTGTCAAAGTTAAAAGAAGGCGGAAAAACACTGATTGTTTTCATGTTCTGTGTAATTGTCTTTGTACTATTACAAAATGCTTTAGGCATAAGTTTGGCAACCGCTTTAGGGCTTGATCCATTGATTGGTCTCATTACGGGATCAGTCACCTTAACAGGGGGGCACGGTACTGCAAGTGCATGGGGAAGTATATTCGAAGAAGAATATGGCATTCAAAGTGCAGTAGTGTTAGGCATGGCCAGCGCAACCTTCGGTTTGGTTGTCGGCGGCATGATGGGTGGCCCAGTAGCGAAGTTTTTGATTCGACGTTATCAATTGGCCGAAGAAATTGCACCGACACAGCAACGTACTGAAGCACCACCTGCAAATGAAACAGCGCCATTTGAATATCCAGAAAAAACCCGACTGATTACGGCGGACGATGCTGTAAAAACACTGGGGATGTTTGCACTGTGTATTTTCTTTGCCAATTTTATGACTGACTTTGCCAAAGGCCACTGGTTTGAATTACCGACCTTTGTGTGGGCGTTAGGCTGTGGTGTGTTCTTACGTAATACGCTGGAATATGTGTTTAATATCAAGCTATTTGACCGCTGTATTGACGTATTTGGTAACGCGTCTTTGGCTTTATTCCTTTCTATGGCATTGATGTCTTTACAGCTCTGGCAGCTTGCTGGTCTGGCAGGGCCACTTGTCATTATTCTTATTGCACAGACCTTATTTCTGGCGCTTTACCTGTTTTTCGTCACCTTTAAAATTATGGGCAAAAACTACGATGCAACGGTACTTTGTGCAGGACAATGTGGTGTCAACTTAGGTGCAACGCCAACAGCAATTGCCAATATTCAGGCAGTTACCAATACTTATGGGCCTTCACATAAAGCCTTCTTGATTATTCCACTGACTGGGGCATTTTTTGTCGATATTATTAATGCGCTTGTGATCCAGACCATTATTAATTTCTTTTAGCGTGCAGAGCTTTGATCCATTAAAGAGCTGAAATGCTTTACCACTTTGAAAATGCCAGTTTTTATCAACTGGCATTTTTTATTGCTATTCACTGCATTTTCTTAAACATATTCTTTTTTAGCTTTTTTTTAATTTTTCATGATTGGTTACAAAGCGTTAGTTCCTTTTGCATATTCACAATATGACTTACCTGAGCGCAAACAAACGTTGCAAACGGTAAAGAAACACCGCCCATAATCAAATGAACGATTAAAAATTAAAGGAATAAACATGCGTGCGCTTACTTACCACGGTGCTGAAGATGTTCGAGTTGAAACGGTAGCTGATCCTGTTATTCAAGAAGCTGACGATATCATTTTACGGGTCACTGCAACTGCAATTTGCGGTTCAGATCTGCATCTCTATCGAGGAAAAATTCCTCAGACCGAGCAGGGTGATATTTTTGGACACGAATTTATGGGGATTGTTGAAGATACTGGTTCTGCCGTCACACAGGTTAAAAAAGGTGATCGGGTCATTGTGCCTTTTGTCATCGCTTGTGGACAGTGTTTCTTTTGCCAGTTAAATCTGACCGCTGCATGTGAAACCACCAATACAGGCCGAGGATCGATTATTAATAAAAAACAAATTCCTTCAGGCGCTGCCTTGTTTGGATATAGCCATCTCTATGGTGGCATTCCGGGTGGGCAGGCAGAATATGTACGTGTACCCAAGGCCAATAAAGGGCCGTTTAAAGTGCCTACGTCACTGTCAGATGAAAAAGTGCTTTTTCTCACCGATATTTTGCCCACCGCATGGCAGGCCGTAAGCAATGCAAAAGTCACTAAAGGTTCAACTTTGGCAATCTATGGTGCAGGGCCTGTTGGCTTGCTGAGCGCAGCGTGCGCCAAAATGCTCGGTGCAGAAAAGATCTTTATTGTCGATCATAATCAATACCGATTGAGATATGCAGCGGAAGCGTATGGGGCGATTCCTGTTGATTTTGAAGCAGTAGATGCTGCCGAATACATTATCCAGAACACAGACAATTATCGTGGTGTCGATGCGGTCATTGATGCCATTGGATTTGAGGCAAAAGGCAGTGTTATAGAAACATTGCTGACGAATCTAAAACTTGAAGGCTCAAGTGGTGTAGTTTTACGTCAATGTATCGCGGCGGTACGTCGAGGTGGAGTGGTCAGTGTACCCGGTGTATATGCAGGGCCTATTCATGGTTTCCTATTTGGCGATGCTTTTGATAAAGGGCTTACTTTTAAAATGGGACAAACGCATGTGCATCAATTTTTACCTCAATTATTAGAATTGATTGAGGACGGTAAGTTGTCGCCAGAAGCCATCATTACCCATCGAATGAAATTAGAAGATGCAGCCGAAGGTTATCGTATTTTCGATAATAGGGAAGAAGAATGTCGTAAGGTCATTCTTACCCCTTAAAAACCGATTAAGCGTAGAAAACCTCTAAGTTATATTGGAGGTTTTTTTATTCTCCAACCAACTTTTAAATAAAAAAATAGAGAATTCGAAATCGCCGAAACATGGCTAAAAAGCGTACAATAAATGAAAAATAAAAATACAGGTTCGGGCATATCTCATGTTAGTTAAAAATAAAATTGCCGTAATTTTTGGTGGAAGTGGTGCAGTAGGTCATGCAATTGCAGATGTTTTGGCCCGAGAAGGCGCACACGTCTATTTAGGAGCCCGTCATCAGGACAAACTGGAGCAGGTTGTAGCAAATATTCACAACGTAGAAGGTCGAGTAAAAACCTTTATTGTGGACGTCCTAGATGAACAAGCCATCCAAACAGCGATAAAACAGTTGGTTGAGCAAACAGAGGAAATTGACATAGTCATCAATGTCACTAGTTTTATGCATAACCAAGGCAAAGAACTTTCAGAACTCACCCAACATGAATTTATGCAAGGCATCACACCTTTTCTTACTGCACAATTTAATATTTCAAAAGCAGTGGCACCTTATATGGGAGCAAAGTCTACAGGTGCAATAATTAGTGTGATTGCACCTTCGGGAGGAATGGCGATAGCGGGTCATTTGGGACATATCGCTGGATGTGCAGGAACTGAAGCATTTATCAAAGCGCTCGCCTGTGAACTTGGACCGAAAAATATTCGGGTGCTTGGTATACGCTCCCATGCAATTGCGGATGCCGCCCAAGCAGGGTCTTATACTCGTGAGTTATTTAGCTTAAAAGCACAAGCCATGGGTCTGAGCTTAGATGAATGGTTAAATGGAGCTGCGCAAAGTACCATGTTAAAAAGATTACCGACACTGGCTCAAATTGCCGAAACGGTGACATTTCTGGCATCTGATCATGCCAGTGCAATGACCGCTACCATCATTAATATCACCGCGGGTACAACGATAAACTCATAGCAACATACCGATAGAATTTTTAAATAATTCAATATGATTCCTGTGCAAAGCAGACGAGTCATGGTAAAAAGTAAATCCTTATAAACTCTAATATTCAAGTGAAGAATCAATCGTTCATTCTTCATGATCAGAATATGAAACTTGATAAGTGATTAAGTGGATGATAACCAAAAGAAATGCAACCTTAGTAGGACTCATTGCTGTGCTCTTATGGAGTTCAATTGTCGGGTTGATTCGAAGCGTCAGTGAAAATCTTGGGGCGACGGGCGGAGCTGCCATGATCTACAGTGTCGCGTCATTGTTCTTATTGATGAGCATTGGATTTCCCAAACTACGTGAATTTCCCCGACAATATCTGATTTGGGGAAGCTTACTTTTTGTTTCTTACGAGCTTTGCCTTGCATTATCGATTGGCTATGCCAATACCAGTCAGCAAGCGATTGAAGTGGGTATGGTGAACTATCTATGGCCAGCACTGACCATGGTATGTGCAATTCTATTTAATCATCAAAAATCAAGTTGGCTTGTAATTCCCGGTTTTATAATTTCTATTTTAGGAATTTGCTGGGTACTTGGAGGGGATCAAGGACTTGAGCTCACTAGTATGTGGGCGAATATTCAAAATAATCCTCTAAGTTATGGACTAGCCTTCATCGGTGCATTGATTTGGGCGGCTTATTGCACAGTAACGGCTAGAATTGCCAATGGTAAAAATGGTGTCACGTTATTCTTTATCCTGACGGCGGTGGCGTTATGGCTTAAATATTTATTCATGGGTGCTGAACCGATGCATTTTGATTTGCATGCACTGGTTTATCTTATACTCGCTGCTGCCGCTATGGGCTTTGGCTATGCCGCATGGAATGTCGGGATCTTGCATGGCAATGTTACACTGTTAGCGGGCGCTTCTTACTTTATCCCTGTTTTTTCGGCAGCGCTGGCAGCTATCGTTTTACAAACATCACTTTCGATTGCCTTTTGGCAAGGCGCAGCAATGGTTTGTATTGGTTCAGTTCTTTGCTGGGTGGCTACGCGACAGAAATAATATTTCTGTAAAAATCACATTTTAAAAAAACCAGTTTAGCAAATAATAATCATTCTCTTAATTATGTATAATGTTCAGGTAATAATACCTGTAACACTTGATGAATTATTTTTTAGAAATTCCACCAATGCTAGCATCAGCTTGCCTGCAACATGCAACACTGATACGACTTACAGCAAATACGTTTTGTTATCGTGCAGAGATTTCGATAATCACCCAGATTCGACACTCTTATACACTTGAAAGACCGAGTTACTTAGAAAATGCCAGCGCAAAACGCCTCAATGAGTTTTTTGCAGGACGTATTTTGGCACAAGCCATCTTGCAACAATATTTTAATTGCTCAATGTGCATTAGTTCGACACAGCTAAAATTACCGCAATGGCCTAAAGGCTTTATTGGCAGTATCAGTCATTCAAATGAGCAGGTGATTGTCGCGATTTCATCGCAATCTGAATATTTAGGTATCGATATAGAACGAATCGTTGAGACCAGTTTTGCCGATGAAAGCGCAGCACTGATTTTGACTCCATGCGAACAAAAATTATGGCAAGCCGAAATCTCGCACTATTTAAATTTTCGTACATACCTGACGCTTATTTTTTCTTTAAAGGAAAGTCTCTACAAAGCCGTTTATCCAATTGCTCAAAACTATATTGATTTCTTAGAAGCAACAACGGTTGAAATGAACATGGAAAATCAATCAGTTATTTTAAAATTTGATCAAAAAACTAGACAGCGCTATGGATTAAAGTCTGAATATCAAGGTTATTGGCAATTTAATAATGATGATGTCATTACATACATAGTACAAAGCAATTAATTTCTTAGATAGGGATAAAACAGATAGATGGCAAAGTCGCCATCTATCTGTATGAGAAAATTCTAACTTTGTTGCAGGTCAGGATCATTAAAACTTGCGTCTCTGATTTTTTCAGCACTCATCAGAAAACCCAGCCCAAGTGCAAAGCTCAAGCCACTGAAGATAAAAATACTGCTTGAGATAGGCAGGAAACGTGTCAATGCGCCCAGAATTGTGGTGGCAATCGAGTCAGAAGATGCATCCTGAGCCAGCCAGATGGCATTGATACGACCTAAATATTCATCAGGCGTATGACCTTGTACGATGCTGTATTGCAACAGGTTGGCGATTGCTGAAAGATAGCCGAACACACTTAAGATCACCAAGGTCAACAGCAACCACGGCGACAAGCCAATCAAAAACATACAGGCAAAAACAGCAAGACTGGCATAAATCATGACTGTACCCGGTCGAGTTAAACTTGCAGTCCAGCCACTTAACAGTGCACCCAAAGTTGCGCCTAGTGGCACTGCGGAGTACATCAAGCCCAATTCAAATGCGCCTCCCGCAAATTGTTGGTCAACGATCTGTGGGAAAAGGATACGAATGGCGCTAGTGAAACCCAGAATCGTACCAATCAGAATGGTGCTACCTACTACTTTATTCTGGAAAACGAATTTGAAACCTTGTAATAACTGCTGAACTGGATGCTCATCTTCACTTTCAGTTTGTGGTTTTAATACAGGTAGGCCAAGTAATAGCAACACCGTAAACAAGGTGCCAATCGTCGCAATCCAGTAAGCCCAAGCAACACTGCTGGCAGCAATCACAATTCCACCAATCGCAGGTGAAATTACTGTCGCCAGACGTACCGAAACCATACTGATGGCACGCGCTTGCACAATATTCTCACGCCCAACAATGATCGGCATAATCGCCATCATTGCCGTGACACCTAAAGCTCCGAAAAAGCCATCCCACGCACTTAAAAAATAAAGTGCATAAAGCGAAGGTGTATCGAGCATGGCATTCACCGCCAAGCCCATAAACCCAAAACCACAAACCAAACGGGCAAATAGAATCAGTTTTTTACGATCATAGCGATCCGAAAGTACACCACCCAACAGCAAACCGATAAACATGGCAATGCCTTCAAAAGCAGTCACAATTGCAACCTGAAAGACATCCTGCGTCATTTGATAGACTTGTTGTGGAATCGCAACAATTAACATCCCAATCGTCAGCAGCGAAACGGTTCGGGCAATAAAAACATTTCGGAAATGTGTATTCACTTTAAGCAGACTAAAGTCAGTCAAGATATTTTTAAGCTTCATGCTTTGAATCCTTTAATTGATAGACTTGACTGAGATAGTCATTTAACAATGGCCCTAATGTGGTCAATTGTTCAGGCGATAATAAGGTTTCGTGACTGGCTTCTGGCAAATGGATAATTTCCAGCTCATTCACAAGAGGTTGCCAGTTTTGTTGGGGCTGGATATAGGCAGGAAGTGATTGTTCGGCCACAAAAACATGGATCTTGCCCGCGTAAGCAGTCGTTGTATGTTGGCTTAACAGACGCACAGCATCCCGATAATTCGCAAAAATGTATTCCTGCAAACTGTCTTTTTCTTCATTCAGCGCTTCATCAGCACCATCCAAGACCTGATTAAAGAACTGGATTTGTTCCTGTTCTGCTTCTTCGGTTACCACAGCGGCATTTTGCATGTCCCATTCATGAATTTCCGCAGGATAGGTGTCTAATAAGCCTACAAAAGCAACCTCATGACCTAAACGTTGCAAACGATCTGCAAGGCCATAGGCAATCGTTCCGCCCAGAGAATATCCCAAGAAGGTAAATGGACCTTCTGACTGTATGTCCAGTACCTGTTTTAATTGATGATCAATCAACTCATCCATGCTCTGGCTATAAACCAGCGCGCCATTCGGACGAGGGGATTGCAAACCAATCAGGCTAATATCGGGATGTAAATAACGGTTGAGCACGCTATATTGCCAAGCCAGACCAGAACCTGGATAAATACAAAATACAGGTTTGGTTTTTGCCTCACGGATCATGAAAGTCGTGTCAAAACCAGCTTCATCATTGGCCTGATTCATTAGATTTTGTAGTTGCACTTGCTCAGCCAGTTTTTCAATATTGGCACCCGTCATGATTTGATTTACCGCCAGACTTCGGTCAAACGCCTTTTTAATTTCAATCGACAGTTTCATGGCAAGAATCGAATGACCTCCTAACGCAAAGAAATCTTCCTCGACATAGATACGACGCGTTAATCCCAAAATATTCTGGAAAATCCGTTCCAGTTTTAATTCAGTCTCACTCGAAGCAAATCGCTGCTGTGAAGAGTGATTCAATTGCGGGCGTGGCAAGGCTTTACGGTCTAATTTACCGTTATGGCTTAAAGGCAAAGTCTCAAGCGCAATGAAATGGCTTGGAATCATATAAGTCGGCAAGTGTTTCGCTAAACGTTTCTTTAAACTGCCAGCATCAACACTTTGTGTGGTTTTTAGATAAGCAACCAGTTGCAGATCAGTCGCATTTTGATCTGCTGAAACAGACATTGGCTGAATCACAACTTCGTCAATTTGACTGACCAGACGTAATTGTTGTTCGATTTCACCTAATTCAATACGTTGTCCACGGATTTTAAGCTGATCATCTGCACGGCCTACATATTGAATACTGCCATCTATATTCCAGCGGGCAATATCACCTGTACGGTACATCCGTTGTCCAGCCTGAAATGGATTCGCCACAAAACGTGTTGCCGTCAGATCCGCACGTTGCAAGTATCCCAGCGCCAGCTGATCACCTGCCAAATACAGTTCACCTTCAGCACCGATCGGGAGCGGACGTAAATATTGATCCAGAATATAGAGTTGGGTATTCCAGACTGGATAGCCAATCGCAATACTATTTTCAGATGTGAACTGGGCCTGTTGTGCATCCATATAACTCACATCCACGGCTGCTTCTGTTGGGCCATATAGATTATGTAATTCAGCACTGAAATGTTGGTTAAAGGCCTGCGCCATTGTAGTCGGCAATGCTTCACCACTACAGAACACACGTTTTAATGGCAGTGCCTTACGTTGCTCATCCGTTAAAAATGCAGTGACCGATTCATCAAATACAGACAGCATGGAAGGGACAAAATGCAAAGTCGTGATATTGTTCTGCTGAATAATATCCAGCAAAGCCATTGGATCACGATGCGCATCTACAGGTGCCATCACCAAACGTGCACCCACCAGATAAGACCAGAAAAACTCCCACACGGAAACATCGAAACTACACGGTGTTTTTTGCAGGATACTGTCATTGATATCCAATGGATACTGGTGTTGCATCCACAAAATACGATTCACAATCGCCTGATGAGACACCATCACACCTTTGGGCTGACCAGTGGTACCCGAGGTATAAATAATATAGGCAGGCTGCTGTGGACTCACCAATGTAATTCTATAATTGGTCAGTGCGGTATCGGCTACGTCAAATAAGCTTTCAAAATTCAGTTTCGGTGTATCTATATCTGTTAACAGGTCTGCTGCAGTAATGGTTAGTCGCGGCTTGGCATCTTGCAACATATACTTGATACGTTCGGTCGGATGCTGAATATCGATCGGCAAGTAGGCTGCACCCGCTTCAATCACAGCCAGAATCGCAATACTCAGTTTGACTGAACGAGGTAAAGCGATTGCGACAATATCACCAGCCTGAACACCAGATTGCTGTAATCGTTTCGCCAGTGTACAAACTTGCAGACGTACTTGCGCAAAGCTGAGCTGATGTTCTTCATCCACCAGTGCAATGGCATCTAGATGGCGCAATGCCTGTGTACGCAACAATTGCTGCAAGGTTGTGTACGGAACATCATGTGCAGTTTGATTAATCTGCTCAATCAATTGCTGTTCAACAGGTAATTGCAATGGATAATGCTGCAATGCCGTTTCAGGTTGTTCCAATGCGGTCTGAATCAATTGTTCAATACGTTGCAAGAATTGCACTGGCTGGGCAATCACACCACGTTGTTCCAGTAATAACTCAATTTCCTGATCAGGAATCACCAGCAAGGCCAGAGGATAATGGCTATAGCCACGATTGATCAGCTTTTCAATTTTTGCTGAACCTAAGTGTTGTTGCAAATATTGATGGTCTGGATAATTCTCTACCACTAAAAGACTGTCAAATAGACTGCCTTGACCCAACTGCTGCTGTATTTCATTGAGTCCTAAACCATCATGTTCCAGATGACGAATATGCAAGTGTTGCAGATGATGCAATTGCTGCCATAAATTCTGTTGCATCTGTAGTTGGACACGTACAGGAATAGTATTCAGAAATAGACCAATTTGCTGCTCGATACCGTTCACGGGTGCAGAACGTCCCGCAACAGGTGTACCAAACAGGATATCTTCACGATGCGCATCGCTCTGTAAGCACATTGCCCAGATCATTTGCATAAATACATTTAAGGTAATGCCCGTTTGACGCAGCTTATGTTGAAGCGCTGCACTCAATTTTGCATTTAAGCGATGTTGGGTTTCCTGTACGTTTTGTTTCTTGGTATGTTCAAATAAAACTAAAGCTTGAGCATCGGCCAAATCCTGCTGCCAGATCTGTTTAGAACGAGTATGGTCTTGCTGTACCAATTGCAGAATGACATCGGCATAGGCATGTTTGGCAACCGTCAGACTTTGCTCGGGGTTCTGATAAGCTTGAATGAAATCTTGCATAAACAGCGGGGTAGACCAACCGTCTGTCAACAAATGATGCACCATCAAAATCAATTCAGATTGTTGAGATGAGGTCTGGATCAACACAGCACGAATCAGTCCATACGCCTGATGCAACTGCATCGGTTGCTTAAGCACATCTGCAATGCATTTTTCCAGGGTCTCAGGGGTACTGCTATATACATCTACAGGCCAGATTCGGGTTGGATTCGGCGTATAGACAAAGATTGGTTCATCATGCAATGTACTATCAAAACAGCCTGCCAGTTGCGGGTGTTTTCTTAATACATTGGTCAATGCCTGTTGTAACTGGATCAGATCAATTTCACCCGTGAGGCTCAGGCGAGTAAAGGCATTATAGCTAGCCTGTTGCTGTTCAAGCTGCACATGGAACAACATGCCTTTATGTAACGGCAATAGCGGTAAAACAATCGAATCCTGTCCATATTCTGCTTGCACCTTGTCAATGATTTGATCATCAAAAACCGACTGCATGGTGTAATCAACATCTCTAGGATCCAGTACTTCCAGCTGAGTGGCCATAGTTGCAATGGTTTTGAGCTGGAAGACATCACTCGGTTTTAAACCATAGCCATGTTGACGCAATTGGGTACATAACATGATGGCAGAAATACTGTCGCCACCCGTCATAAAGAAATCATCGTCAATGCCGATCTGCTCAAGCTTTAAAACAGTAGCCGCAATCTGACACAACAGAAGTTGTTCTGGTGTTTGGGCGGCACGACTTTGAGTGCGGATTTGCGGTCGTGGTAGTGCCTTTTTATCGACTTTACCACTGACATTGCGAGGGAACTCCTGCATCACGGTCAAGGCCGAAGGCACCATATAATCAGGCAGGTTTTGGCGTAATAAACTGAGGTAATGCTGGCTGAGTTTCTCGCTTTTTGCTTCATCGAGTTGAATCTCTTTCACCACACAATAGCCCAAAAGACGGTGGCTATTATTGATCGGTTCTGCAATTACCACCACGCTTTCAATATTTGGCAGTACTGAAAGGGCATTTTCGACTTCACCAATTTCAACACGATAACCACGAATCTTGATCTGATCATCGCAACGTCCCATAAATTCAAGTTTGCCTGCCATATTCCAGCGCACCAGATCACCCGTACGATACATACGCTGTCCGTATTCAAATGGATTGGCAATAAAACGGGTTGAACTTAAATCCGCTCGTCCCAGATAACCATTGGCAATACCAAAACCTGAAATATATAACTCACCAATAACGCCAACCGGGCAACGTTGCAAATTCTGATCCAGCACATAAGCCTGTGTATTGCCTATGGGATTGGCAATCACAGGACGTTCCGTCAATTTTAACTCTGCACGGAACGTATCAACGGTATATTCGGTTGGCCCATATAAGTTATGCGCAAATAAATCAGGCTGTGCATTTAATTGTTGCCATAAAGCCAATGGTGCAGCTTCACCACCAATCAAAATCAGGCTTGGATGATGCTGACCTTGCTCAAATAGTCCATTACTGATCATCTGGGCACAGAAAGATGGCGGTAAATCAAGTGTATCAATTTGACGCTGCTGAATTTCCTGTACCAGCCCATACGCATCACGGCGCATATTCTCATCAAAAATATGTAGCTCTTGGCCCCAAATTAACCAGAAGACCTGTAACCATGAAGAATCGAATGAGAACGAATGCGTATGAGCCGCTCTGAGTGGTCGATCAGGGAAACGTTGTTGTACCGCTTCCAGCACAGGGAAATAGATCGTATGTTGATGTACAAGAATCAGATTGAGCAAAGAACCATGGGTATTCATTACACCTTTAGGTCGTCCTGTACTTCCTGATGTGAAAATGACATAGGCCACATCCTGAAAATCAAAACGTCGCTGCTCTGCCGGAATATCTGCTGCATCCTGCGCACGAATTTTCGCTCGAATAGCTTCATCATCCAGATGAATTTGCTGCAAAGCTTGTGGCAACTGATTTGAGAGTGCCTGTGTGGTTAAAACGAAGAGGGGATTCGCATCCTCACACATCATTTGCATACGATCAACGGGATAGTCGAGATCCAGTGGTAAGAAACTTGCACCCGAATTCAGTACGGATAACATCATCACTACAGATTCTGCTGAGCGCGGAATCGCCCCCGCAATCACGGTATTTTTCTTGGCGCCGTGAGCTTGTAAGAAACGGGTAAACTGGTTGATTTGTGCTTTTAATTCAGCAAAAGTGAGCTGATACAATGATTCGCGTTCACCGCTCAGAATCGCAATTCGGTCTGGATATTTGCTGGCCTGTTCATAAAAAATATCCAGTACATTGTTATAACCTTCAGGATGCGCAACTCGTGGCCCCGTACCCGCTTGAGCAAGAAGATGCTGTTCTGGGGTAGTCGTGATTCTAAATGGCGCACAGCTTTGCTCAGGTCGGGCAAGACATTGTTCAAGCAATAAAGTCAAACGCTGACTATGCATTAACAATTCATCTTGCGTGTAGCGGGCTGCATCGGCTCGCAGCTCAATCATCAATTCCTGATTTTGAACAATAAACGAAAATTCAAAATCATCGATTGGCCCCGTGGAAATATGATGGGTTTTCACGGCCTGATCATCAATCACCAGATCCTGATCGAACGCTTTATAATTCAGGATAGGGCCATAAATACGCTCATGAGCATCAATCGAATTTAAGTCACGTAAAATCTGTTCTGCATCATATTTTTGGTGCGGGCGAATTTGTGCCAACTGCGCCTGAACATGCTGTGCCAGACTGATCCAGCTATGCTGCGGATTTACCTGAAATTGAACAGGCAGAACATTCACTGTAGGTAATAAGGCACGAATGGCTTTGGAACCCAGACGGCGCATGAATGGAACGCCCATAACCAGTTCAGACTTGTCGGTCATTTTATAAAGATAATGTAGCGACAGCGCCATCATCATGTCAGGCAAAGCCAGTTTGGCAGCCGAAGCCAAAGCCTGAATTTGTGCAAGAATTCCTTGAGAGAAATGCAACTGATGTTTAATAAATCGGGCTGTTGTTTTTGCCGCAAGATGATGAGTACTTAAGGTGACTGGTGAAGCAAGGTCTTGACAATAATTTTTCCAGAAAGCCTGATCTTCCTGAAACTTTGGACTGGCCTCATAGGCTTGTCTTTCTGCAATCACATCTTTCACAGTAATAAAAGGTGAGGCCTTCAGTTCATCCTTTTGAAGCTGCTGATAAATCTCAACAATGCGCTTGGTCAGATTAATGATACTAAAACCATCTAGCATGATGTGATGATAGCGTTGATACCAATAGACTTTATCGTGGCAAACAAACAGCACCTGACGATAAAGATTGCTGTCGTTGTTTTTTAATGACTTGGCATATTGACGGTCGGTTGGCATCCAATCCCATAAGCGTTTTTGTGCCTGCTCTGGTGGAAGATGACAAAAATCAAATTCTTCAATTGGAATTTCAACCTGATTTTTAAGCTGTAAAAATGGTTCCGCAGGATTGCAGGAATACTCCGCCGTGACCGTATCTGCTTCACTCAAACCCAGCTGGATGGCTTGCTTGAACGTTGCCAGATCCAGTGTTTTTGGTAATTCCAGACAATGCGCAATGGTATATAAGTCTTCAATCGCACTTAAATGATCTGCAAGGAAAATCCCTTGTTGAGTTGAAAGCAGATTTAAGCGTACAGGCTGTGTCGGTTCCTGAATAAATTCATTATGTAATGCTTGGTTCATATCGATAACTCCATTAAGCCACTTGGAATGGATTAATTGCTTTCCAATGCTGCTCGACATAGCCAATACACTCAGAACGCGTGGTTGGTCCTAATTGCACCTCCCAACCAGCAGGTAAGGTATGAAACTCAGGCCATAAGCTGAATTCACCTTTTATATTTTTAAGCACGAAGAAGGATAGGTTTTCGTTATCAAATGGATTGATATAATTTTCTTGTAAAGTACTCATCATGTTTTTCCTTTGAAAATTCAAGGTTTTTTTAAGAAATTAGGGTTTGCAGCGTGTCGACCAGATCATATTTCCAATTGATTGCGTCATGGCCACCTGCAAAGGTGTGGATCTGGGTAGGTCGTACTGAACTTAAGGTCGCGTAAAGTAATTGGCTGTCTTCACGCATATCTGTTTCATAAGCGCCAGTACGGATGAAGATTTGAGTATCGTTGGGAATCGGTTGCAGATAGTGTTCGATCACCTCTAAAAAGCGTTGTGTATGACCATTTAAAAAATCACTGTTTGAATAATCGGACCACCAGTACGAGCCTGATTGCAAAATCAGACCCTGAAAAGCGGTGGGATAAAGTAAAAGTGAATGCAGAGCGCATAAACCACCTAGACTTTGACCGCATAAAAATACGGGAGTGGATGGGGATAAAGAGAAGTTTTGCTGAATAAACGGAATCAGCTCTTCAACAATTGCCTGTGAAAACAGGTCACGACAGCCATAGTCGAGACAACGTTGTTCACTATTGATACTGTGTAAAAATACATAACTTGCCGCATCCATCTGGCCCTGATCGGTACGAGACTGGATGTCTTGTAAAATCGGTAGATACTGACTCCAGATTTGTCCATCCAGAAGAATCACCAATGGGCTGTTCTCTGTCAGCGGCGCAGTCTGGTAAAAGTCCACGGGATAGGTTGTTGCCAGATGCTGACTGTTCCATTCAATCGACTCATAAACGGGAGACAAGTTTGCTTGCTGAGAATCCTGTAGCTGCCCCAGATGCAATTGATTGACCCAACGCGAAACTTGCGCTGGATAGGGTGGGTAAGGATTGAGGCGATCCACCTGTACATAATGCTGGAGCTGGTTGATCCACCATTTGCGACGAAGCTGTGCCTCTGACGTTTCAGGCGCAATATCTAGGGTCGTCACCAATACATAACTACCAGACCAATTTACAGGCAGTGTTATTTCAAAAAAGGAAATATCTGTATTTTCAATCTGCTGGAATGCATTCCATTGTTGATAAATGGAAGGGCTTTGCGAATACACATCAATATAGGTCGATTCAGTTTCTGACTGACGACGCCATAAAAAAGTACAGTGCAACTGCTGGTTATCTTCAATAACAAGAGGGGTACCGATGTGTTCGACTGAATTCCACCAGATGTCAGAACCTAAGTTTTTTTGTTGGAATATTGGATGAATTGGAAAGTAATTTGGCTTCATCTTAAGTCCATATATCGACTAGAAAGCGGCCTAACAATAATAGAATGATTCTCATTTGTAAATGCAAATAATTATCATTATATTCAATAAAAAAACACACCAATTTATCTTAATGATAAAAAACAATAATTTAAGAAAGAAATTAGCTTTAAAAACAACCATTTTTTTCTTATTTGATAAAAAAGTGAAAATTGCCAGCTTGATTGTAATGATAATTATTTGCAATTATGTTCGGCGATCAAAAAATTGGTCGCAAATTTGGAGTATTCATATGAGCTCTACCGTCATTGTAACGGGAGCAGCCAGAGGCATTGGTGCAGCAATTTCATCTCGATTGTTGCAGCAAGGTTTTACCGTCATTGGCCTTGATCAGCAAGCACAGCCCGAACACTGGGAAATTACCCAAAACCTAACAGTCGAACTCGCTTCACGATGGAACGGTATTCAACTGGATATCACCGACGAAGCCGAGACAAAAAAAGTGATTGAAGAAATTCTGGCGCAGTACAACGTTGTTGGACTGGTAAATGCCGCAGGAATTTTAATCATGACCTCGTTGCTCGATGCAAAAAATGAGGACTGGCAACGCACATTCGCCGTGAATCTGCTCGCACCGATTGCGATCAGTCAGCAAGTGGCCCAATATTTATGTGCCAAAAAACAGGGGAGTATTGTTACGGTCAGTTCCAATAGTGCCCGTATGCCACGTATACAACTGGGGATGTATGCCACGAGCAAGGCTGCTTTAAGTCATTATTGTCGCAATCTGGCATTAGAAACAGCACAACATCATGTCCGCGTGAATATCGTGTCCCCTGGTTCAACCTTGACCCACATGCAAAAACAATTATGGACAACGGATCAGCCTCCCGCGGCGGTGGTCAATGGTGATCTGTCCCAATACAGGACGGGGATTCCACTTCAGAAACTTGCAGAACCTGAAGATATTGCCAATGTGGTGGTCTTTCTACTTTCAGATCAAGCTGCGCAAATTACCATGCAGGAAATTGTCGTTGACGGCGGCGCCACGCTAGGCGTGTAAAAACATAAATTCTTAACACTTTAAAACTTAAAAATAAGATGTCGTAAAAGGAGTATAGTCAATGTCTATACAACATCCCTATTTTATTCAAAAAGAAAACTATACCGAAAGTCGGGTGGCATTCGCCCACGAAATCTTGCAATGTGATCGCGATGCGGGTTTCTACTTTACAACGCCAGACTATGTCCTGAAAAGCCAGCATAAATTGCAGGATATTGATATTGCGCCAGACAGTCATTTATCTGACTGGTTAAAACAGGCACGCTCTCAACTGAATCAGGTGATTCAACAAGGCCATCCACAGGCGAAGATTCTTGGCGGGATTCCATTTTCCAACGCGCAAGATGTCAATCTCATGCTAATGGATGAGGTGAAATTTTATCAAAAGCTACTTTACACCTCATCTCATCGAGAAATAACGACAAGTACGATAGAACAGGCCCGCTTTATTCCTTCTGGTGAGCAATATCAAACTCAAGTCGCTGAACTGGTGCATAAAATGCAGCAAGGTGAATTGAATAAAGCCGTACTTGCCAGAATTTTAGAATTAGAACTGTCTGATGACATTGATATCTCCCAGCTCTTTTATCATTTAAGTCAAGATAATCCCGAAGGCTATAACTATGCAGTTGCCCGCGATGCGGCACATGAAGGCTGGTTTGTTGGTGCAAGTCCTGAACTTTTGGTCGCTAAACAGGGGACTCAGGTCTGGAGTAAACCCGTCGCTGGTACTTTGGCACGAGATACAGATCCGATTCAGGATCAGCACAATGCACAACAATTATTGGCTTCCGCAAAAGATCAGCATGAACATGCGGTTGTGATCGAAATGATCGCAGATCAATTAAGTCCTTTCTGTAAAAAACTACATATTCCAAAACAACCTTCACTCATTAGAACCCAACGTTTATGGCATCTAGCCAGCCGTATTGAAGGTGAATTGAAAAACAAAGACATTCACGTTTTCGATTTGGTTGAAAAACTGCATCCAACACCTGCGATCTGTGGGCAGCCAACAGCTGTAGCGAAAGGTTTGATTGAGCAACTGGAACCTTTTAATCGGGAACTTTTTGCCGGAACGATGGGTTGGGCAGATGCCCAAGGCAATGGCGAATGGTCTGTTACTGTTCGTTGTGCACGTGTCCAGCACAATATCGCCCGCCTATTTGCAGGAGCAGGCATTGTTGCTGCATCTGATCCAAGTGCGGAGCATGCAGAAACTGCGGCCAAATTTAGAACTGTATTAGATGGTTTTGGGTTTTCATCAGAACACATCATGGGGAAGGTAAAATAATATGCAAAATTATCTAGAAGGCGCAGTGCCTTATTCTGAGGCATTTGCGACACGCTATCGCGAAAAGGGCTACTGGATCGGACAGAATCTCAGTGATTTTTTACAGCAATCTGCACAACAGTTCCCTGAGAATATTGCCATCTTCGATGCAGACATAGCGCTTAATTATCAACAATTTAACCAGCTTGTCAGTTTTTGTGCCAATAACCTCTATCAACAGGGTTTACGTGCAGGTGATAAAGCTGTGGTACAAATGCCTAACTGTTACCAGTTCTATGTGGTGTTTTTTGCCCTGATCCGTTTAGGTGCATTGCCTATTATGTCATTACCTGCACATAGACATGCTGAGCTGAATAGCTTTTTTCAGCAGACTCAGGCAAGCGCTTATTTCTGTGCTGATTTCGGGGCACAAAAGTTTGACTACCGTGAATTGGCACGTAAATGCCAGCAAGCCAATCCAGCGTTACAGCATATTTTTGTTTTAGGTGATGCAGCCGAGTTTTCTGATCTTGCGGCGCTGTTGCATAAAACTGATATTTTGGAACAGGCAATACACCCAAGCAGTGCAGATCAAGTGGCCTTTTTGCAACTCTCAGGCGGCAGTACAGGCATTCCTAAATTGATTCCCCGCACACATGATGACTATTTATATAGTGTGCGAGAAAGTGCCAAAATCTGTCGCCTTGAGCAAAGCTCCCGTCTGTTAATGGTGTTACCCGCAGCTCATAACTTTTCTATGAGCTCAGCAGGTGCATTAGGTATTTTCTATGCGGGAGGTGCAGTCGTACTTGGTAGCGATCCAAGCCCTGAAACCGCTTTTGCCTTGATACGTAAACATAGCGTAACTGACGCCTGTCTGGTACCTGCTCTGGTTCGTCCGTGGATGGATAAAGCTGAAAAAGATCAGGATGATATCTTGTCCACCTTACGCTGTTTGCAAGTTGGTGGTGCGCGCTTACCCGATACGGTTGCCAGCAGGTTGATTGATGATTTTCAGGTGAGATTGCAACAAGTGTTTGGTATGGCAGAAGGGTTGGTGAATTACACCCATTTTGATATGTCGGCCGAACAGATTATTCATACCCAAGGCTTAAAGATCTCAGCCGACGATGAAATCTTAGTGCTTGATGAGCATGATCAACCTGTTGCAGCAGGCGAAATTGGGCATTTGCTCACACGCGGCCCATATACCATTCGGGGTTATTACAAGGCCCCTGAACATAATGCACGTTCGTTTACCCCCGATGGTTTCTACCGCACAGGTGATCTGGTTCGTATTCGGGCTGACGGCTGTATCGTTGTGGAAGGCCGTTCAAAAGAACAAATTAATCGTGGCGGCGAAAAAATCGCAACTGAAGAAGTGGAACAAGCATTGGTCACTCATCCTCAAGTCCGTCTAGCTGCGCTGGTGGCGATGCCTGACGAGATGTTGGGCGAAAAAAGCTGTGCCTTTATTGCATGGCAAACACAGGACAACGATCCAAGCGCGATCCGCCGTGGTATGCAGCTACGTCAATATTTAAAAGACTATGGTTTAGCGACCTATAAGATCCCTGACCGAATCGACTTTATCGAGCAGTTTCCTTATACCGCCTTTGGCAAAATCGATAAAAAAGTGCTTCGTCAGCATCTCCAAACCGAAACCGTTTAATTTTTTCACCCCAAGTCATTTATAAAAGATGAGAAATAAGTAATGAGTATTCCTAAAATTGCCAGTTATGCCATGCCTCAAGCCCATGAGTTCACTGAAAATAAAACCCATTGGCAGTTAGATGCCAAACAGTCGGTTCTACTGGTTCATGATATGCAGCAATATTTCTTAGATTTCTATGACCAGCAACAAGCACCCATTCCTGAATTATTAAAAAATACACAGACCTTAATTGAACAGGCCCGTCAACTCAACATTCCTGTGGTGTATACCGCACAACCTGGGGACCAGACTCCAGAGCATCGTCAGTTATTGACTGACTTTTGGGGGACAGGCTTAAAGGCAGATCCGCAAATTACCCGCATTCATCCTGATGTCGCCGCTACGGATGCAGATACGGTTTTAACCAAATGGCGTTATAGCGCCTTTAAATTTTCTGAATTTGAGCAGTTGATGCAACAATGGGGCCGAGATCAATTGGTGATTTGCGGTGTTTATGCGCATATCGGTTGTCTCATGAGTGCAGCAGAAGCCTTTATGCTCAATATCAAACCCTTTGTCTGTGGCGATGCGATGGCGGATTTTAGTCGTGCTGAGCATGATATGGCACTGAAATATATCAGTACCCGCTGTGGTCAGGTCATCACCACCAATCAGGTACTGCGCTTATGGGATCTCAAGCACATGGCTACGGCTTTATCGAAGGAAGGCATTATTGCTGCGGTCAGTGAGCAGCTACAAATCCCTGTGCATGAAATCGAACTACATGACGACTTACTTATGCTCGGTTTAGACTCTGTCCGTTTAATGACGCTGGTTGGAAAATGGCAGGCACACGGCGCAAAAGTGAGTTTTGAAGATCTTGCCGAACAACCAACCTTAGATGTATGGATTGAAAAACTCGTCGCTTAAGCTGAAATAAGTCAATAAAAAATGGCAGATTAAAACTGCCATTTTTTTATTGTTTAGAATTTTTCAGTGAATTGATCACTGTGCTGGATTGAAATAGAAAAGAATGCTTCCTTTCAATCCAGCATTTTTATATATCAAGATTCATCCTGCTTGATACGCATATTTCGGATACGGGATAAAATATCCAGATTTCGCCATTCCAGTTTAGGCAAACCGACCCAGCTATTTACCATGACAAACAGGAAGGCGGTAAATAAAGGAATCAGGATCGTCCCAAAAATCACACTGCCCAATACACTAATGCCAATCTCATAACGACTGGCTGCACCAGCACCTGTGGCAAAGACCAAGGGAATAATCCCCGCACCAAATGCCAGTGATGTCATGATAATGGGACGTAAGCGCAAAGCTAAGGCTTCATACGCTGCGGTATATTTATCTCGTCCTTGTGCAAGTGCTGTCGATGCAAACTCCACAATCAGAATGGCATTTTTACAGGACAATCCAATCGCCGTGAGCAACGCGATCTGGAAATACACATCATTGGGCAATTCAAATAACCACGCAAAAACCACCGTCCCCGTAATCCCGAGCGGTAAACCCAATAAGATAATGAAAGGAATTTTCCAGCTTTCATATAAGGCAGCCAGACACAGGAAAATAAACAGAATCGAAATCACATACAGATAAATTGCCTGATGACTGGATTGCTGTTCCTGTAAAGACAGTCCACTCCAAGCCAGATCTACACCTGATTGCTGGTTAATTAAATCAGAGAGTTGATGCATGGCCTGACCTGAACTAAATCCATCACTAACATTGGCCTCCAGCTGGATCGCCGCCAGTCCCATAAAGCGGTTTAATACCTCAGGCCCACCTGTCCAGTGTGTCTGGGCAAAGTGAGATAAGGGCAGCATTTCTCCAGATTGATTACGCACATGCCAGTAGCGTAAATCTTCAGGTTTAGAACGGTATTCGGTATCGCCTTGCATAATGATGCGTTTAATCCGACCACGTTCAACAAAATCATTAACATAACTGCCACCCCAAGCCGTAGAAAGGGTAGAGCGGATTTCACTTTGTTCCAGTCCTAGCATTTTTGCCTTGTTTTGATCCAGTTGCACATATACGGCGGCTTTGTTGTCGCTGACTAAAGGACTGAGCTGACTAAAAGCAGGATAATGAGCTGACTGACCTTCAATCTCTGCAAATTGTTGTTGTAAATATTCACGCCCTTTGCCAGTTAAGTCACGCAACCATAATTCAATGGCATCCGATTGTCCTAAACCTGCGACACTGGCTGGCATACCCACCATCACACGTGCTGGGAGTAGATCAGAAAGATCCTTTTGCATGCGTGCACGAATGGCAGGTGCGGTATTTTCATCACCTTGACGTTCATCCCAGTGTTTCAATGAAACAAAGGCCATCCCCAGATTTGGCCCTTGTCCAGAGAAATTCTGTCCATTGACCACTAGAACGGTTTTAATATTTTTGCCTTCTTGTTTGAGCAGATAATCATTAACCTGTTTACCCACGGCTTGGGTTTGGCCTAAAGAGGCACTATCTTGCAAGGCAAATTGCACTGCCAGTAGGCCCTGATCTTCATTCGGAATAAAACTGGTCGGTAAAGCCCGATAGATCAAAGCCAGTAGCACAATCAGTGTAGTAACACCCAGATAAGCAAAGTACCTGAATTGAAGTAAGTATTGAGTTGACTGAATAAAGAGATTTTTGATTCGATGCACGCCGCGTTCTAAATATTGCCCCCAAACGGGCTTAGGTTGTTGCTTTTTGAGTAATACAGCACAGAGCGCTGGCGTAATCATCATGGCGGCAATTAACGACAGGAGCATTGCTGCCACCAGCGTGATTGAAAACTGACGGTAAATCATGCCCGTTGAGCCGCTAAAAAAGGCCATTGGAATAAATACCGCCGTAAGAACAAGGGTAATCCCGATCAAGGCACCACTAATTTCCTGCATGGATGCCAGACAGGCTTCTCTTACCTCGAGCTGTTTTTCATGGATGAGTCGCTCAACATTCTCGACCACGACAATGGTATCGTCCACCAACAAGCCGATCGCAAGTACCAAAGCAAATAGGGTGAGGGTATTAATACTCATCCCTGCCAGATACAGAATGATAAATGTGCCACAAATGACAATTGGTACGATAATCGTCGGAATCAGGGTCGCACGCCAGTTCTGTAGAAATAGATACATCACCAACACCACCAAAATCACTGCTTCCAGTAAAGTAAAAATGACCTGCTTGATCGATTCCTGAATAAAAGGCGTATTGTCACGAGGGTAAACGATCTTATAACCCGCAGGTAAATGATGGCTCAACTGCGCAATTTTATCCTTGATCAATTTTGAAGTCTGAATGGCATTGGCATCAGGACTTAAAAAAATCCCTAAACCAGCAGAAGGGAAACCATTTAAGGTATTAATACTTTCATAATTTTCTGCACCCAGCTCAACGCGGGCAACATCCTTAAGATAGACCAGACTGCCATCAATATTGGCCTTGACCACAACCGACTTAAAATCATCAATGGTTTTCAAACGCGAGCCAGCGGTCACTTTGGCGTAGATATTCTGATCCGCCGCGGCAGGCATGGAACCAATTGAACCCGCGGCAATTTGAGTATTGTAGTCCTCTAAAGCCTTCTCGATATCACTTGGCATTAACTTATAGTTTTTAAGCTGATTCGGATTGAGCCAGATCCGCATGGCATAGGCCGATCCAAAGATATCAACTTCTCCAACGCCCTGAATCTGGGCCAGCGGCTGTTCAAAGTGATTCACCAGATAATCGGACAAGTCGATGTTATTGGCTTTACCCGTTTCATCATAAACCCCGACGATAAGTAGCATATCACCTGTGGTTTTCCAGATATTTACACCTTGACGCTGTACCTGTTCGGGGAGGCGACTGAGGGCACTATTCATCTGGTTTTGTACTTGAAGTTGCGCCTTATCAATATCCGTACCAATTTTAAAATGGATATCAATTGTACTGCGACCTGAAGATTCGCTATTAGAGGTGTAATAGAGCAGGTGATCAATGCCTTTAATCTGCTGTTCCAGAATCTGTGTGACACTGTCCTCGACCGTTTCAGCCGATGCTCCCCGATAAACCGTCGCAACGGTCACACTGGGCGGGGCAAGATTGGGATAACGCTCAACAGGTAAAGCCAGAATCGAAAAGAAGCCTAAAATCAAAATGATAATGGCAATGACTGATGCAAAAATCGGATGAAAAATAAAGAAACGGGATAGCATTATTTTATCTACTTATGCATAAAGTTTAAGGAATAGGGGAATACAACAATATTCAAATTGCCGATTATAACTAAATTTTACATAAATAAGAATGATTATCAATTTCAAATAAAAATAATTTCAACTATTGAATGATTATCAATAAATAGCTATGATTCGCAAACTTTACAAATGATAACAATTAACAAATGAAAATTGTTATTAATACTGAGGATGCAATAAAAATGGTCTTGGCTAAGAAGAAATTAGTGATTGCAATTGCAGCATTTACGCCGTTTGCAGTATTTGCAAATGAAGATCAACAAACCCAGAAAGCGGGGACGACCTTACCTACGATCGTCGTCACTGCCAGTCTGGCAGAAGAAAGCCCAGATACGGCACCTGCTTCTATCACTGTTGTCAGCAAAGAGCAGATCGAACAATCAGCAGCAAATAGTCTGGCTGAAGTCTTGGGTAAAACCGTCGGGGTGCAAAATTATAATGGCGGTGGTCGTGAAAAGTTGACCATTCGTGGGGTGCGTGAATCAAACGGGGTATATACCTTGATTCTAGTGAATGGCATACGTATTTCTTCTACAGGTGCCTTATGGCGTGATGCCGATCTGGATATTAGCTCGATTCCATTGTCCAGTATTGAACGGGTAGAAGTAATTCGAGGCCCGATGTCGGCGCTATATGGTTCAGATGCGATTGGCGGTGTAATTAACATTATTACCAAAAAGCCAACAGATGAATGGCAGGGCGCAATTAATGCGGAATATCATATAGTTGATCGCGGTACAGGAAAACAGCAATATCGTCTGGGCGCCTCTGCATCTGGTGCATTGACCGATAAATTAGGTCTTTCTATTTCAGCTGAGCAATATGACCGTGATGCATGGTTCTCACAAGGCAAACAAGCCACGCCAGCGTATTATATCGAAGGCAAGAAAACCCAAAATTTACGTTCAACCCTTAGTTATGAACTCAATGATCAGCAAAATATTGATCTTGACTTAGGATATAACAAGGATGAACGTCCTTATGGCCAAACGGATTATCAATATTATCCAGCTTGGGACTATTTAAGTGAAGGTTTTGCCAGTCAGGAGATTGAACGTTATTCAGTTGGCCTAACACATCGCGGTGACTGGAGTTGGGGTAAAACCACCGTTTCAGCGCAACAGGAAAATAGTGAAATTAAAGACTATGATTCAGATTTTGATGAACCTAAACATCGTACTTTAAAAGAAAATAATACCAACTTGCGTGCTTATAGCAATTTTGATGTCAGTATTCACGGTGTTGTTGCTGGTGTTGAATACAATAATCAGGAAGTCAAAGACGGTGTAACTTATCAAAATTCAGGTAAGGCTTCGGTTAGCACAACTTCGGTCTTTGTACAGGATGACATCCATATCACAGATCCGCTGACTTTATCCTTGTCTGGTCGTTATGATGATCATGAAGTGTTTGGTCACCATTTCAGTCCAAAAGCTTATCTGGTCTATCAGTTACCGCATGATATTGTGGTGAAGGGCGGTTATGGACAAGCCTTTAAAGCGCCGTCTCTGGCACAAATGACTAAAGATTATGGCATAGTCAGTTGTGGAGGAGGGTGTACCTTATGGGGCAACCCAAACCTTGAACCTGAAACCAGTGATAACTATGAAATTAGTGCTTCTATCCGTAAATCGAGCTGGAACGGGAGTGTGACTTTATTCCAGAATGAAATTAAAGATATGATCAGCCGTGATATTACCTATACCATAGATCCAAACGGTGAATCCAAGCCGACTGGCGCTGCTTGGGTAAATTTAGGGCGAGTTAAAATCAAAGGTGTAGAGCTTGCAGCACAGGCTGATTTATTGCCTATGCTTTCTGTCGATGCCAATGCGACTTATCTTGATGCTAAAAACAGTGAAACACATAAACGCCTGGATGAACGTCCACGTCTGCAAGCCAATACCAATCTTAATTTAAAACCGCTTGAATGGTTAACTCTAACGGCGGGTGCAAGTTATATTGGTGATCAGGTCATTAATCAGAAAAAACTACCTGATTATACCTTGGTCAATATTGGTCTCTCTGCCAAAGTAGATCCAGCAGTGACTGTACGTGCAGGTATCCGCAACCTGACCGATGTTGATCTTGAAAAAAAGGGCAAAGATGCGGGAATTACATTTAATGAAAAAGAGCTGGGCCGTAATTATTACGTCGGTTTGACCTATACCTTCTAATTTTGAATATTGTACCTAACAAGATGCCTTGAGAAATCGTTTTCAAGGCATTGTTTACTTCGATTTTTCGACTTTTATTTATACCAAGTTATTTATTTTTATAAAAAATAGAGTTGTTATTATTTTAATTTACAGGTTTTTTATGTACTCAAAGTTATTAATAAATAAAGGCTTAACGCCAACTGTTGCCAGAGTTTCCGTTTTAGAAGTACTTGCTCAACATAACGGTCTTACCGCAGATGATATCTATATGATTGCCAATAAACAAAGTGGCCTCAAAATAGGCACCATTTACAGAGTCCTGTCTGATCTGGAAAAACATCATCTTATTCAAAGAATTCTGTTTGGTCGGAATAAAAGTGTATACAAACTACTTAAGCAAAGAATCAATTGTAATGTGAGAGAAACCATCAATGGAAATATGCATGCTTATAACAATCCTGAAATCACCACATTACTCGAAGAAATCATGGACAAACTTGGAGATGAGTTTTCAACAGCAGAACTGATTTTGTATAAATAAAGCTTTTGGATCACAAGTTAAATTCAATTTATCGGCTAAATGTGAAAAAGTCGTAGATAGATGGAAAATATACTTGTCCAATCTAAAGAAATTGTGAATACTCGTGCCGCAAATTCGGACTGTAAAATTATTTTTTAGGACTCGGCAAATACTGTGAAAACCTTTGCACTTTCTCGTTTACAAACAGCATTACTGGCAGTTGGCTCATTTTCATGTTTAGGACTGCTTTCCACAGCGGCACAGGCCGAAACTGAAGGCGAAACCACTCGGCTTGCCACTATTACAGTCAATGCTCAGGCTGCGGAAAGTGCGTATTATCAACCTAAAGTCAATTTAACTGGTTTTAATCAACACAGTCTGGCCGAAATACCTGCATCAATCAGTACTATCACAGCTGAACGTATTGCAGATCAACATGCAAAAACACTCACGGATGTGGTAAAGAATGATGCAGCAGTAGGGGATGGCTATGCACCAATTGGCTATTATCCGAACTTTGTCATGCGTGGCTTTGCCCTGAATCTGGGTTCAAGTTATTTGCTGAATGGCAATGTGATTCGCGGTGAGCAAAATGCAGCGCTTGAAAATAAAGAACAGGTTGAAATCCTGAAAGGAATTAGCGCGATTCAAAGTGGCATGTCAACACCCGGTGGTGTAGTCAATTATGTGACTAAACGTCCTAAAGACATACAGTCGGTTAGCGTAGGTACTGATAGTGAAGGTGGCTACCATGTTGCAACAGATCTAGGGGGATTGTTGGGCGAGCAGCAACAATTTGGTTACCGGATTAATCTGGCCAATGAAGAAATTCATCCATATGTTGAACATGCCAATGGGCGTCGTTTATTTGGCTCAGTCGCTTTAGACTGGAAAATCTCAGATCATTCCAAGCTCGAATTTGATCTTGAATCACAACATCAACGTCAGCGTTCTGTACCAGGTTATCAATTATTGGGTGGAAACGCCGTACCAAGTGGTGTGAAATGGGATCGTTTACTGGGTTATCAAAGCTGGAGTAAACCTGTAAGCAGTGATAGCCTAAATACAGGATTAAAATATACTTATCAGATCAATGACAACTGGACATCGCATTTAAGTGCTTCACAAAGCCGTGTTGTGGTAGATGACTATTCATCATTTGCTTGGGGTTGTTGTCAGGCGCAAAATAATACTTTTGACCCGAATGGTAATTACGATATTTATGACTTCCGCAATCCAGATGATAGCTATCTCACCAATCAATTTAAGGCTGGCATAAACGGTAAATTTAATACCGGTACATGGCAACACAATCTCAGTGCAGAATTGTCCCACACAGCTAAACGCCATTCACAATATGATGCTATTTTCCAAGCCCCAGAAGCATCTGGAAATATTTATGAAGATACTAAAGAATATATTCCGACCGAAAAAAACCTAGGCAAGCATTATAAATCCTTAAAAAGCCAGCAAACCGCATTAACATTGATTGACCAGATTGATTTCAATACGGCTTGGTCAGTTTTAGCAGGTGGAAAACTTTTACATTTAGATGAAAATGCTTATCAAACAGATGGTCAGCGCATTCGGAAAACCGACTTTAATCGCTTCTTGCCGCAATTTGCTGTGATGTATCAACCTTGGGAACGCACGCATTTATATGCATCTTATGCCAAAGGTTTAAGCGATGGTGGTCAGGCACCTTGGTTTACCAATAATGCGCCTATAACGCTAGCCCCAATACATTCGACTCAATATGAATTGGGTATGAAACAGCAATGGCAGGATTTTCTCTTTACAGCAGCATTATTTGATTTAAAACAAGACAATCAGTATACCAATGCAGCCAATAATTATATTGCTGAAGGTGAACAGCATAACCTTGGATTGGAATTCGGTTTACAAGGTCGTTTAGGTGAAAATCTGGATATTACATCAAGTCTGGCATTGACACGTTCACGACTTAAAGATGTACAAGTGACTGAATATAAAGGACATCAGACTCAAAATGTGCCAAATGTACGTTTTGCCAGTCATTTATCTTATCAAGTCCCACAAATTGATGGATTACGTTTATTGGCAGGTATGCAGTACAGCAGCAGTAAATATGCCAATAAAACAGGCACAGTGAAGGTGTCAGGCTATAGCGTATTTGATGCTGGCGCTGCGTATAACTTTCATGCGTATGGTTATGACAATACATTGAGATTGAATGTCGATAATTTATTGAATAAAAAATACTGGCGCGATGTAGGCAATTTTGCTGGGGATGATTATTTATTCTTGGGTGCGCCACGTACAGCACAGTTATCGTGGACTATGAATTTTTAATTTGCCATAGAATTTAAAATACCGAGAAAGCATCACGGCGTAAACTTTAAATCATCAAATAAGTTTACGCCGTTTTTATTTAGATTCGTATAGAGCAATTAGAAGCCTCAAAATTAGAGTTTGGTGAGGAACAAGTCGTGATCTTAATAAATTATAATTATTTCGCATAATGTATATTATGTTAAATAGAATGTCTGAGACTGTGGCCTGAGCAGCACTGCTACGCAAGTCATTGTTTGTTGCCACAACTAAGCAACGTGAATTATGATTGTAGAGGTTCACGTTGCTGACTTAGAGTTCTCATTCCATAAAAAGAAAGGTCTAGATTTTATTTAAGACACTAAATCAAATGGCAGAAGATTTTTCAAGCCGGCTGCCCAGAATCTCCTAAGTGAATGTCTCCTGCTATCTCAGCACACATCAATAAGAAGATAAGCTTTTATTTTCTATATCAACTACGTTTAAATTCCAACCCTCTCATTTTTCAACTAGCTCAGGTTATAATGATGGTCTCCTAAAATATAGTTGATTTATTATGAACGCCTCCAATGATCCTCTACACGGCAAAAAACTTGCTGACATTTTGGATGAGTTATTGGATTACTACGGTGGCTTTGAGGGCTTAAGTCGTAAAATTGAAATTAGATGTTTTTGTATAGATCCAAGTGTTAAATCATCATTGCGATTCTTACGTACCACACCATGGGCACGTGAAAAAGTAGAAAACTTATATTTGTATGTCTTACGCCAAAAAACTAAACAGAAATCGTAACTATCAGAACCCTAGTCTCAGCATTTTAATTAGTGGCGGACTGCCACTACTCTCTTAGACAAAATTTAGTCAATTCTTAAGACCTTTATTAGCAAAAATTTGCATTTATAGTTAGGTTTTTAATTACGCGCAAAACTCTCAATTGATGTCTTAAAATCAATTTGTTGACTAATTTTCATAGCTTTATATGAAAAGATTATTGGTGGCATTCGTAAGTTTTTTCAATATTTTTTAAATTATTTATAACCCCTAATTTTACTTTAAAGGCGTTAAAATTCAGTTATATACCAGCTATTTATCCTACCTATATTACTCTCAACAAAACTAAGACTAACTTTGTCTTAGTTTTATTATTGACTTAAAACACAGACTGCATTAGTCTGTGTTTGTAATTGATCAATTATGAAATTAAATGGCTTATATCACTAGTAGCGTCGAGTATGCGATTCACTGTCTTCTTTTTCTTGTAAATAATGAAGACAAACCTTTGAGTAGTAAGGATCTTGCCGAATTACAAGGAGTCTCTCCAAGTTTTATGGCCAAGATTTTTCCTAAACTTGAAAAGGCTGGACTTGTTGTAGCACAAGAAGGTGTTCGCGGTGGATATTTACTGGCCCAATCTGCTCACGAAATCAGTTTTTTAGATATTGTGAATGCAATCGAGGGTGAAAAACCACTTTTTGAGTGTCAAGAAGTTCGTGGTAAATGTGCGGTCTTTAACAATGCCCCACCCGATTGGGCAACCAGTGGTGTGTGTGCAGTTCATGCAGTTATGCTACAGGCTGAAAAAGCCATGCGAGATGCTTTAGGTGCACATACACTTGGTGATATTGCAAATCGTTTTGGCCGTTATGCACCCGATGTATTTTTTAGTGATGTAAATGGCTGGATCAATGAACGCATTGAAGGAAGAACAGCAAAAATGCGGAAAAGTAAGATATCACGGGATACACCGCCAGACTAATGAGCTGTAAGGGTCTCAAATCCTAGAGCAATAACACCCCGTAATCGTTTTAAACGCCTTCTCAGATTTTTCGGACAGTCAGAGAAAGGATTCGCTCACCCAAAATTTGGGAGTGAGCTAGAACTTGTATGTCCGAAAAAATCGATCAAAAGGATAATCAAATGAGTAAGCGTATTATTATTGCAGGTTCTGGCTTTGCTGGTTTATGGGCTGCACTTGCCGCACAACGGGCAATTCACTTGGCTTCCCAACAACAAAACATTGAAGTGATAATGGTTTCTCCTAGTCCAAATGTGGATATTCGTCCTCGTCTTTATGAAGCTGTACTTGAAAATATGTACCCTGATATTTCAGAAGTATTAAGCGTAGTTGACGTTAAATATGTGGCTGGCTGGGTAAATGAAATTGATGCTACTGCCCAAAATCTTGTAATTACCACAACTCAAGGCGACAAACAGACTTTAAGCTATGACCGTTTTATTTTGGCAACTGGAAGCACCACGTTTATGCCACCAATACCAGGTCTTACCGAGTATGGATTTAGCGTAAGCACATTAGAAGATGCGGAAAAATTAGATCAACATCTTAAAAACTTAGCCCATAAACCTGCAAATGCAGCACGTAATACTGTAGTTGTCGCTGGTGGCGGCCTGACTGGGTTAGAAACCGTGACCGAAATGCCTGAACGTCTGCGTAGCATTTTAGGTGAAACTGATATTCGTGTGGTTTTAGTCGATTCATCAGCAGAAATTGGTGCGGCATTGGGTGATGAAGCTGCGGCTGTCATTCGTGAAGCTCTCGACGAACTTGGTGTGGAAGGTAAAGCTGGGCTACGCGTTACTGCACTTGATACTTCTGGCGTAACACTTTCTAACGGCGAAAGAATTGACGCAGAAACTGTTATTTGGACTGCAGGCATGCGAGCAAACTCACTTACCTCTCAAATTGCAGGTGAAAAAGATAATTTAGGTCGTATTTTAGGTGATGCTTATTTACATGCACCTGAAGCAAAAAATATTTTTGTGACTGGTGATACAGTCAAAGTTCCAACTGACGATTTAGGTAATTTTAACGTAATGTCGTGTCAGCATGCGATGAGTCTAGGCCGTGTAGCGGGTTACAATGCGGCCGCAGAACTGGTTGATTTACCATTACACGCTTATAGTCAGCCGAAGTATGTGACTTGTGTTGACTTAGGCCCATGGGGAGCACTTTATACTGAAGGATGGAATCGAAAAGTTCAATTTGTGCGTCACGAGGCGAAAAAAATTAAACAAGAAATTAATACTGTATGGATTTATCCGCCAGTTGCAGATCGCAAAGCAATTTTTGCAATAGCAAACCCTGATTTTGTGATTGTTCCTTAATATTAGGTTTTCTAGAACAAACTACTTGATTTAAACACCTTAAAAGCAAAGCCGTCGCTGGTTTTGCTTCTAGGGTTTATTCTTTAGTCATTAGGTATGACTTCTAACTCTTCTATTATCGTCAAAGCCATTTTTTAGCAGAAAACGAGATTTGTCCTGTAATTTCTGAATATGAGGGAATCATAATTCTGGTATGTAATACCACACTGATCTTATGAAACTTTTCTCTATTCTAAATTAGAAGCCTTGGTTCATAAACTTAATTTACGATTAGTGCTTTGCTTACTTCCCGATAAAATTTGGGCGTCACATTCGTCCAACGTTTAAATGCACGTGAAAAATGAGAAATATCAGCATAGCCCAAACGATCCGCCACCTCTTGAATAGATAACTTTGGCTGTTTTAATAAATACTCGGCATGTTGTCTACGCACCTCTGCCAATAATGTCTGAAACGTTGTTTGTTGCTGTCCTAGCTGCCTTTGTAATGATCTCTCCGAAATATGCAGTTTTCCTGCAATTTGTTTGATTGATAAAAAACCATCCTGTTCGTCATAAATCATGGCTTTAATCACAACATCCAGACGATCCTTCCCCATTCTTTTTTGTGCCAGTTTCTGAGCATCTTGCTGGCATTGTTGTCTGCTTAAACGTGCAAGCAACGGATCTGAGGTTTTTAATGGTATACCCAAACATTGTTTCTTAAAAATCAGACAATCTGCTTCCGCAGCAAAATCCACGCTTAAATACTTGGTAGGATGGATATTTCTATAAAAATCAGGTTTATCTTGCTGAAACTTATAGCGAAGATCCAGATTAACTTGAGCCAGACTCTCCAAAATCTGTGCGAATCCAAATAGCAAAAAGCAAATCGCGTGTGGATTCAATCGCTCTGGTCGTAATGGCTGAGAAAAATATAAGTACGCCATTTCGCCGTCAATCTTAAGTCTAGGCTTAAAAACGGCGCAATGTAGACCAATAAATTGCTCTAAAATCTCTATCGCTTCCGATAATGTCTGTGCTGCGGTTGCAGCGACTCCCACATTACCATAGCAAGATGCCCTCATGTCCTGAGCAAGATATAAACTCATTGCAGGTTCCTTGGTTAAGGTCACTGCTTTTTCGAGTAAATAATTGAAAATATTCATATCAACATACCAGAACGGAGCTTCAAGTTTTTGCACCTGAATACCTGTACCTGCCAGCATTTGCTCAGGAGAAATATTCCATTTTTTCACCACATCGATCAATAAGTTGACATAGCTTCCTGGTAATTCTGGGCTCATTTTTATGTTCTCATCACATGAATTTGGCGTGAAATGGTAAATATTGGCAGCTAATGAACTATGCCAGTTTTAAGCATTTCGGCATAGTTCATTTATCTAAAATATATTGATTAATGTGATACCCCAATGAATATACTGATTGTGCATGCTCATCCAGAAAACTTGTCGTTTACCAGCGTACTCAAGGACAGGGCACAGGAAACTTTTGAAAAGCTTGGCCACAACGTTGAAATCTCTGATCTGTATGCAATGAATTTTAATCCCGTTGCATCTCAAGACGATTTTCAAAGCTTAAACCAGCCTGATTACCTGAATTATGCTTTGGAACAACGCCATGCATTTAAACAGCAGCAATTTTCACAGGATATTCAGACTGAAATTGAAAAAGTACAACGTGCAGATCTACTCATTTTGAACTTTCCGTTGTACTGGACTTCGGTACCTGCCATTTTAAAGGGCTGGATTGATCGTGTATTCGTCTCTGGACTGTTTTATGGTGGCAAACGCTTTTACAACCACGGCGGCATGCGTGGCAAAAAAGCCATGCTTTGTTTAACGTTGGGTGGTCGTGATCACATGTTTGGTGAAAACACTATTCATGGGCCAATTGAGCATTATCTTTCATCCATCCAGCGTGGCACATTGGCCTATGCGGGATTTGAAGTTCTACCGCCCTTCATTGCCTATCACGTACCTTATATCAGTCACGAAGCCCGACAAAAACTGTTAACTGATTTTGAGAGCTATATCACTCACCTTGACCAGCTAGAAGCACTCGAATTTCCATTACTCGAAAATTTTGATGACAGGATGCATCCATTAAAATAAATAGGCCATAAAAAAACTGCTATGCGTACCCCAACGTCATAGCAGTTTTTATCTCTAGAATGACTTTAGTTTTTGTGCTGTAGCTTATAACACTCATCTAAAGCCAATTCGTAATAGGCCAGACCTTCCTGAGCAGCCAGAAAAGCCTTTTGTTGTAGTACAGGATCTTTATCACATAAGCGCTTAATCAGCTCCATCGCCTCATACGGATGTAAATCATCATAATGTGCATGCGCTCTTAACCACGCTAAAGAACGTTTATTGATATTCACTTCAGGATGCTGGGTATAAACCTGTATTCCTTTATACACCTGAATAGTCCAGTCGCCTGTTGCCCATTCAATTGCGAGATTGGTCGCAGCAATACTTTCAGCCAGCGTGCCTCGGAAGTTGACATCCCATAAAAAGTGATTTACTGCATTCATGGCCACAGGCGGTTTGACATTGTTGAGCATCTCAACCGTCAGACCAAATCCCCCTGCCCAGTCCTGATACCAATTCAAATGCCGTTCTTCCACCTTGATATTCTGGATCAGCCAGTCACGGGTTTCAGTCACGCCATCCAGTTCAAACGAGGTTGCTTTCGCCAATGATCCGGCCATATAAGACGGAAAATGAGCCACCAAGGGATAGAAATTCAATAAGGCTGAACGAAAACATTCCAGACTTAATGAACCATTTGCCATATCCATAAATAACGGATGTTTACTCACTCTTTCTTTTGAAGGTAACAGGTCGTCCCAGAACTGTTGCGCCCATTCGGAGTGAGGTGTGATTTCTAGTTTTGTTCCATATTGATTCATAGCAGTCATTGCGATGCATCCTATTTCGTATGACTTAATTCAACCATTGACCATGATTGATGCTTTTTTATAAATTGTATCTCAATGCCATCAAGATACAATCGATTGCCGTTTAATTTGTAACAGCTTTTTATTTCTTGAATCTAATTTAAGCTTGAATCATTATATTAGGCAATGCTTATTATTTAAAAATTAATATTTTTTTATAATCTAATACACATTCTATTTAAATCAGTGTAACGTAGTAAAAAAATAATCCCTATTTTGACATTTATAAGAACATTTTTGGGAGTGGTGAGAGATAAGATGAAGTTGAAAGCTTCCAATATATTGGGACAAGAACAAATCGACTTGTTAATTTCTCGCGGGCTAAATTTAGTTTGGTTTCCTAAAGAATTAGAAGTGATCTATCGTGATCAGTACAGAAATGAGGCTGCGCATGAGTTCCGTTATCGCGCCCCTATTATTTTAGGTTTATATCTATTTCTAAGCTTCGGTATCTATCAGGTTCTACCTACAGACCTACGTATCACCTGGATGGCAACCTACGGATGGGTTGGGATCATTATTACATTGGCATGGATGCTGTCTTTCCTGCCGATGATGAATAAATGGTTTGACCACTATGTCTGTATCGGCTCCATGGGCGCTGTCGCTATTTCGTTTACGATCATTAACGTACTGGAACAAGGACAAAATAACGTTCTGTTCCATGCCGCCATGATGTATGCCGTTGTGATCATCTACGGCTTCGTCGGGATGCGCTTCTATACGGCGATTATTGCGGGCTGGGTTGGCGGTTTGATCGGGATTATTGCCAGTACATGGCTCAGTGGTGCCATCGACTGGACCTTCCTGAACCGTACCTATACCTTCAGCAGTTTTCTGGGTATGGCGCTTGCCTATGCAACCGATCGGCAACACCGTGAAAACTATCTGCAAAACTGCATGATCGAACTCAACCGTTTAGAACTGATGCGACAAGCCCAACAACTGTCGATTCTCTCTCAACAGGATGCCTTAACAGGTCTGGCAAATCGCCGTTATCTGGATGAGGTGCTTGAGAATGAATGGAAACGTGCGACACGGCATGGTCTGCCAATCACCATCATGATGATCGATATCGATTTCTTTAAGCTCTATAACGATACCTTGGGGCATATTCAGGGGGATCAATGCTTACGGCGCATCGCGATTATGCTCGGCTCTATCGCCTCACGCAGTGGCGATCTTGCTGCACGCTATGGTGGCGAAGAGTTTCTGTTACTGTTTGCCATGACGGATCGTGAACAAGCTCTGGTGCAAGTACGCAGACTCATGGAGCTCATCAGTAATATCGGGATTGCTCACCCAAGAAGCCATGTATCCAAGCAAGTCACTATTAGTGTGGGTGTTGCCACCATGACGCCAAGTCTAAATGACAGTCTATCCGAGTTTATTGCGCAGGCCGATCATGCGTTATATATTGCGAAAAGTAATGGCCGAAATCAGTATCATATTGCGACATCAGATAATATGATTTCTGAAACTTTATAATTGATTAACTATTATTGAATGAATGTTAAATTAATTTAATTTTATTCTATTTAAAATGTGATCTAAGCCACACATATAATAAATTATCCGTGTGGCTTAATCTTTTTTATATTAGGGTTCGATTGGCTTAAATGGTGCAACCACATCGGCATTTTGAGCACGATGTCTTAAAAAGTGATCCATCAACACAATCGCCAACATCGCTTCAGCAATCGGCGTTGCACGTACACCCACACATGGATCATGACGACCTTTGGTTAATACATCCGTATTTTCCCGTTCAATCGTAATGGTTTTACCTGGTGTGGTAATACTTGCAGTCGGTTTCAATGCAATCGCAACACGAATAATTTGACCACTCGAAATCCCACCTAAAATACCGCCTGCATGATTGGCAAGGAAACCGTCTGTGGTCAGCTCATCACGAGTTTCATGACCAAACTGTCCAGCAACAGCGAAACCATCACCAACCTCAACGCCTTTAACCGCATTGATGCTCATCATCGCATGGGCAATATCTGCATCTAAACGATCAAATACAGGTTCACCCCAGCCAACAGGTACTTTTTCAGCCACGATTTCAAGTTTTGCGCCACAACTGGTGCCTTGCTCACGTAACGCAGTGACCAGCTGTTCAAAACGCGGAACAGCATCAACATCGCCACAGAAAAATGGATTATTCGGAACTTCCGCCCAATCCAGTTTTTCTGCAACTTCATTACCAATTTGAGTAACATGGCCACGAATATCAATGCCAAATTTTTCAGCGAGATATTTCTTGGCAATCGCCCCCGCAGCAACACGCATTGCCGTTTCACGCGCACTTGAACGGCCACCACCACGATAGTCACGGAAGCCGTATTTTTGCGTATAGGTATAATCAGCATGGCCTGGACGGAATGTTTGAGCAATATTGCCGTAATCTTTTGATTTCTGATCTGTATTACGAATCAACAAACCAATCGATGTTCCTGTCGTTTTACCTTCAAAAACACCAGAAATGATTTCGACTTGATCTGGCTCTTTACGTTGCGTTGCAAACTTTGATGTCCCCGGTTTACGGCGATCAAGATCTTTTTGCAAATCAGCTTCACAAAGCTCAAGACCAGGTGGCACCCCATCGACAATTGCCATCAAGCCAACACCATGTGACTCACCACATGTTGTCACTCGAAACAGTTGCCCAATACTATTCCCTGCCATGTTTCATCGCCTCTTAATTTTGAACGGATTGCTGAAATAATTCTTTATAACGACGGCATTGTTCAGCAGTTAAGGCAAAAATACCAGAACCACCTCTCTGGAAAGTCAACCAATGGAAATCAACCGTGTTGAAGTTCTGACGCATTGCCCACTCAGAATTACCTACTTCAATCACGATTAGACCATCTTCAGTCAAATAATCAGCCGCTTGAGCTAACATTTTACGAACCAGATCCAGACCATCCTGACCCGCAGCCAAAGCGAGCTCAGGCTCATGCAAGAATTCTTCTGGTAAATCCGCCATATCTTCAGCATCCACATACGGCGGATTGCTCACGATCAGGTCATATTGATTCTCAGCAGGAATTTTTGAGAATAAATCAGATTCAAGTAAAGCCACCTGATATTGCTTGTCATGATGCTCGGTATTAATTGAAGCGACTTCTAATGCTTCTTTTGAGATATCTGTTGCATCCACTTCCGCATCTGGATAAGCATAAGCCAACGCAATTGCGATACAGCCTGAACCTGTACACATATCGAGAATGCGTTGCGGTGTTTTTGGATTATTATTTTCTGGTAAGTTGTTTAACGCTTCCAGCATACGACCATTCTCATCTAGGCAGTATGGTGCAAAACGCTGTTCAATCAACTCGGCAATGGGTGAACGAGGAATCAGTACACGCTCATCGACATAGAATGGTTTATTGAAGAAATAAGCCAAGTTCAATAAATACGAGGTTGGAATACGGTCATTGATACGACGTTCTAATAAACTTAAGAATTCCGCTTTTTCACTTGGCAGTAACTTCGCATCCAGAATCTCAGCGTCCGCTTTCCATTCAAGTGAAAGTGTTTGAAGTACCAATGCAGAGCTTTCTGCAAAATAATCTTGAGTCCCTTGACCTAAGTGTGCGTCATATTGACGAAGTGCGGTTACCCCAAAACGAACGAAATCTCGAATGGTTACTAAATTTTCAGCCGCTTCTTGTAAATGTTCAGGGCTGATTGTAGGTCGCTCCACTTAGGCGTCTCCAAAAGTGCTAATTGCAAAACGCTTTATTCTAACGGGATTAAGCAAGATTTAACAATAAAAAAACCGCCTCTCTACAAGAAGCGGTCTTTTAAAGCCTTAACTTGGGTAAAAAGCTTATAGTCCTAATTTTTCAGCGACATAGTCTGAGTCTTTATCACCACGACCCGAAAGGTTGACCACGATCTTGATGTTCTTATCCATTTTGGGTGCTTCACGTAACGCCCAAGCCACCGCATGTGAACTTTCCAACGCAGGTACAATGCCTTCCACACGTGAAAGGGTCATAAATGCATCTAAACATTCTTGATCGGTCGCCGTTTCATATTGCACACGTCCAAGTTCTTTCAGGAAACTATGTTGTGGCCCTACACCTGGATAATCCAGTCCTGATGCAATCGAATGCACAGGTAAGGGTTCGCCTTGCTCATCCTCTAGCACATAACAGGCCATGCCATGAATCTGTCCCGGTTTACCCAAGGTCAGCGTTGCAGAGTGCTTATCGGTATCCAAGCCATGACCTGCTGGCTCTACGCCCACCAGTTTGACATCAGTTTCATTTAAAAATGCGGTAAATGCACCAATCGCATTTGATCCACCACCGACGCAAGCAACCACATAATCAGGATTCTGACCAAAATGCTCATTAGATTGGGTTTTAATTTCCTTGCCAATAATTGACTGGAAATCACGTACCATTTTTGGAAATGGATGCGGCCCGACCACTGAACCAATTGCATAAATATAGTTTTTCGGATCTTTTAAATATTCTTCAAAGGCACTATCGACTGCATCTTTTAAGGTTGCTGTGCCTTGAGTCACCGAAACCAATTTTGCACCCAGAATTTTCATTTTAACGACATTGGGATGCTCTTTTTCGATATCCACTTGTCCCATATGAATTTCACACGGAATACCCACCAATGCACAAGCAGTTGCTAAAGCGACACCATGCTGTCCTGCACCAGTCTCAGCAATAACCTTTGTTTTACCCATGTATTTGGCAAGTAGCGCTTCGCCTAAGCAGTGATTGATCTTATGCGCACCGGTATGGTTCAGGTCTTCACGTTTTAAATAAATCTGCGCGCCACCCAGTTGCTCAGATAAACGCTTGGCATGAAATAATGGACTTGGACGACCCACATAATTTTTGAATAAATCGTTCAGCTCATCTTGAAACTCGGCGGTATGGCGAATCTCTTCATAAGCCGCATTAATCTCATCCATCGCCTCTTTTAAGTGAGGAGGAATGAACTGACCGCCAAAATTTCCAAAGAAACCTGCTTCATTGGGTAAAGCGACTCCATTGATTTGATGTTCCATCATTATTCCTGTTTTTATAAAGTTGTTGTCTTCATATAAATATTAACGCGATAAGTAGCGCGTCATGTCTTCGATACCTTTCAGCGTCATCGGAAACATATGATTTTCAAAAATGTCTTTAATCCAGTTAATGGTCTGGGTGTAATGCCAATAACCTTCCATTTCAGGATTCAGCCAAGCGGTTTTATCAAAATGCTGACGTAAACGTCTCAGCCACACTTCACCCGCCTCATCATTCATATACTCCACCGAACCACCGACTGACTTTAACTCATACGGTGCCATACTGGCATCACCCACCACGATGACGCGATAATCACGTCCATACGTATGGAACAGATCCCACGTATTCATACGGGTTGCGCTACGGCGATGGTTGTCTTTCCAGACATAATCATACAGGCAATTATGGAAATAGAAGTATTCGAGGGTTTTAAACTCTGATTTGGCCGCACTGAATAGCTTTTCGCATTCAGCAATATAGGCATCCATCGAACCGCCAACATCAAACAACATCAACACTTTAATGCGGTTACGACGCTCAGGTACCAGTTGTACATCCAGAATACCCTGTTTGGCTGTTTCACGGATGGTGCCATCGACATCCAGCTCTTCAGCAGCTCCTTGACGGGCAAACTTACGTAAACGGCGTAAAGCGATTTGCATTTGGCGGGTTCCCAGAACCTGATCATCATCCAGATTCTGATATTTACGCTGTTCCCATACTTTCACCGCAGAACGTTTACGCCCCGGGCCACCAATACGAACACCTTCAGGATGATCACCAAACGCGCCAAAAGGCGAAGTACCGCCTGTGCCAACCATACGATTGCCACCCTGATGTTTCTTATGCTGTTCACGTAAACGCTCTTCCAGCATTTTCATCAGTTCTTCGAGCGAACCTGCTTTTTGCAATTCCGCACGTTGTTCAGGCGTTAGATGCTTTTCCAACAGTTCAAGATCAAACCAGTCTTTGGGTAATTTGTGAACCTGTTTCAGCAACTCGTCTAAATCAAAGGTTTCAATGCCATCAAAATAATCTTTCATGGCACGATCGAACTTATCAAAGAAGCGTTCATCTTTGACCAAAACTGTTTTAGCCAATTGATAGAACTCTTCCTGATCTGCAAACACAAGACCTGAAGCTACTGCCTGATTAAGATCAATGAGCTCACGTGTTGTTACAGGTACGCCATATTTGCGTAAGGTGTAAAACAGTCGCACAAACATTGCTCAGTACTCTTAACGGCGTGACATAAAGGCTAAACGTTCAAGCAATTGCACATCTTGTTCATTTTTAATCAAGGCACCGTACAACGGTGGAATGGCTTTAGATTTATCGTGGTTACGCAATACATCTTCAGGCATATCATCTGCCATCAACAAGCTTAACCAGTCAATCAGTTCAGAAGTTGATGGTGGCTTCTTCAAATTCGGAATTTCACGTAATTTAAAGAACACCTGCAATGCTTCACTCACCAATGTATTGGAGATACTTGGAAAATGAACTGCGATGATATCGCGCATGGTCGCTTCATCAGGGAATTCGATATAGTGGAAGAAGCAACGGCGCAAGAAGGCGTCTGGTAATTCTTTCTCATTATTCGAGGTAATAATCACGATTGGGCGTTGTGTCGCAGTAATGGTCTCGCCTGTCTCATACACATAGAACGACATTTTATCGAGCTCATGTAACAAGTCATTTGGAAACTCAATGTCTGCTTTGTCAATTTCATCAATCAACAGGACACAACGCTCCTCACTGGTAAATGCTTCCCACAATTTACCGGGCTTAATATAGTTTTTAATGTCGTAGACACGATCATCACCTAACTGACTATCACGCAAACGCGAAACCGCATCATATTCATACAAACCTTGCTGGGCTTTGGTTGTCGATTTGATATGCCAGGTAATCAGCTTTAAACCCAGACTTGCAGCCACTTGTTCTGCAAGCAAGGTTTTACCTGTACCCGGCTCACCTTTGACCAGTAATGGTTTTTGTAGAGCACGTGCAGCTTTCACTGCAAGTTTTAAGCTATCGGTCGCGATATATTGATCTGTACCAGCGAAGTGTTGTGTATCAGCAGACATTTAAAAACCTTATTTTTCTATATTTAACTTAGTATCTAAACTGAACGTGCAGTTTTATTTGCAGTGTATTTTGACCAGCAGAAGCCAATCAGTAGCCCTGTACCAATGACAAATAAAATCAATGATAGATTTGACCAGATCAAGACATGTTCTTTAGTAAGCACACCAAAAAGCAAGCCAAAGATTGCAGGTGCAAGAGCTGAATTTGGACCTTCTGAAATGGTTGGCGTTGCAAGAACTGCAAAAGCCACGATCCACAGGATTCCACCAATTGGATTTGGCAGGCGTGACATCAAACGATACCAGCACCACAATGCAATTAGCGTCCCCGTAACATAAACAATGATCGCTACATTTTCTTCAGGAAACTGATCCAGTACCGAAAGAATGTTCGACCAAATTGCTGTTAAAGTTTCAAGCACCGCGTAAGCCCTCTGGTTCTACCGCATTTGGGTTGATCAACCCTTCTAACGGCATTTGAATGAAGAAGCCTTTGGTATTTAATGAGTCTATAACATGTAAAACGTTTGCACGTGCAAGTTTTCGCTCATTATGAAGTTCTAAATGCATCACAAACGTGGCTTTGCCAAACGCCTGTAAAACGCTTTCTGGAACACCTTCAAATGGGTTCTCTTGTTCCTTGTCATCAGGATAATTTGGACGAGCAATATACATATACATTTCATCTTTCTTGCTCGATCTATAAATATCGCAGTGCATGTTTACTCACATCTATTAACAATCAAAGACAGCATACATGAAAATAAAAATGGATACATTAAGGATTGTTAACGCCAGAGTCGTCTTTTCAATCCCTTGTACGCCAAGCAACTTCTAGTCATAAAATCAACGTGCCATAATTACAGCCTAAAGCTGATGTGAAATGTGATATGCAACAAAACAAATATGATGACCCGCACTTCTTTAACGAATATTCAAAAATGCCCCGCTCGCGCGATGGACTCAGTGCGGCTGGAGAATGGTCTGCATTTAAAGCTCACCTTCCAGAACTCAAGAATAAGAGAATTCTGGATTTAGGCTGTGGTTACGGCTGGCATTGTCAATACGCCTCGGAGCAAGGTGCATCCACAGTAGTCGGAATTGATCTCTCCGCCAAAATGCTAGAACAGGCGCAACGTTTATGTGCAGCAAAAAATATTCGCTATCAACAAAGTGCTATTGAAACATTTGATGCCGAAGCCGCTTCATTTGACCTGATCATCAGTTCACTGGCATTGCACTATATACAAGATCTTGATGCTGTATTTGAAAAAGCAGCACACTTACTGGCGCCACAAGGTGAGCTGTATTATTCCGTCGAGCATCCTGTATTTACTGCCCGTGCTCAACAAGACTGGATTTATAATCATGAAAAACAGCCCCTCTACTGGCCCGTTGACCATTATTTTGAAGAAGGTCAAAGAGAAACACAGTTTCTAGGTGCTCATGTGGTGAAATATCACCGTACCATTGAAACTCATGTCATGGCTTTACTCAAAGCAGGTTTCGAAATCACTGCCCTGATCGAACCATCACCAACCGCTAAAATGATTGAAAAGATGGGCTGGCAGGATGAACTAAGACGCCCCATGATGCTGATTATTAAAGCCAAAAAAAGAGCTAATCACTTAGCTCTTTCTTAAAATACTAACGGGCAATTTTCATTTGTGTTGCCAGATAATCAATATCTTCCCGCAGCAATGCAATCAATGGTTGAGTCAGCAGATCATAACGCCAGCCCATTAAATAATTCGGCAAGCTCTGCTCATCCAGATGGAAGACTACATGCTCATAGATGGCATTCATCCATTTCTTGCGCAGCAACACTTCTTTCGGAATTCCAGTCTGAAGCACTACATTAGCAATTAAAGCATCTATCTTCGGTGCAACTTCTTTTGAATTATTCTTGATTGGCCGTGCCATACGTAAAGGCCATTCATTTTCAGGCGGCAAAAATTTCAGCAAGTCCAGAATGGTTTTACCATGCTCACGAACTACATTCGGACGTATATCTTTAATCTTGGCAAGCTGGAACGTATTACGCGGATTTTTTTCGACCAGATCAATCATGGTGCCATTACGGAGAATAAAGCTACGCGGCTGATTCAATGCCTTGGTAATCTGTTCTCGCCAGATACTCAACTGCTGCAGTTGCATCAACTCACGGCGTGAATGACGGTAATTACCAATATCCGTATAGAGTTCTGCCAATGGTGTTTCCATTGCAATCTCTTTGGTGAGATTCTGACAATCTTCCAATACGTATTGATAAAGCCCCTTCACTTTCAGATCATTTTTCAATGTATCCGCCAGCTTGGTGAGATACAAAACATCATTTGCCGCATAACTCATTTGCTCTTGCGACAATGGTCTTGCCAACCAGTCAGAACGGGTCTGATCTTTTTCAATATCGATATTGAGACAGGTTTTTAATGCATTCTGATAACTGACTTGTAAGCCATGTCCAAGAAATGCCATGGCAATCTGGGTATCAAACACATTATTTAACGGTTTTTGATCTGCATAATGGTAGATCAGATCAATATCTTCACCGCAGGCATGAAAAATATTCTGTTGTGCCGCAAAAATCTTTGGCCAAAAACTTGTCAGATCCAAAGCAGCGCCGTCGAGTAACAGAATCTGGCCATTTAAATTGATTTGGCAAACACCAAGTTTAGGATATAAGGTATCGACCTTGATAAATTCGGTATCAAGTGCATAGACAGAACACTGTTCCATCTGGCTTAGGAGAACAGCTAAATCTTGTTGCTGCTGGATAAACTGAAACATGTGTGCTCAAGTAAAATAATATAGAACCATACGCAATAGAACTGTCTAAGATCAGCTATTGCTTAACTAAAAAACAAAATACAAAAAATAAATCTAATTGGTATTCCACATATAAAACATGAAATTACTCCTCTCTCCATTTCATCAAAAAACGAAAATCCTTTTCGCCAGCTCATAGTGCCACAAATCACCGCAAATAGATCTACGATAATGTTAGACAAAATGTAAAATTTAATTATTTGTTTAAATTAACAGCATGAATTTAAAATAAATATAAGAAAATGCCTAAGAAGGCTGTTATTTCATGCGCATACGGTTATGGACAGCCTGACTTAAAGTATGACTATCGACATATTCCAGCTCACCACCTTGTGGTACGCCTTGTGCAATTCGGGTCATATTAATCGGTAAATGTTTGGTCGCTTCGACTAGATAGTGTGCTGTAGCTTGCCCTTCTACCGTCGCATTCGTCGCCAGAATCACTTCCTGAATCTGTCCTTCGCTCAAACGCTGAATCAGGTAAGGAATCCCGATTTCCTCTGGGCCAATTCCATCTAAAGGTGACAAATGTCCACCCAAAACGTGATATTTACCACGGAAGCTGCCACTTTGCTCAATTGCCATAACATCTGCTGGTGATTCAACCACACATAACAATTGCTCATCCCGCTCTACAGAGGCACAAATATCACAGACATCATGTTCTGTTAAAGAGTGACAAATACGACATTCATGAATATGGCTGGATGCTTCATGTAAAGCATAAGATAGTGCAAAGGCACCTTCGCGATTTTTCATTAATAAATGTAATGCCATACGCTGTGCTGATTTTGGGCCAACACTCGGCAGAATACGTAATGCTTGAACCAGTTGTTCAAATCGTTCACTAAACACAAATTAACTCGATTATTTGTAGAAAAAAAGATTCCCCAAGCACCCAGATTGAGTGCTTAAGGAATACTCAATTAGAATAAGCCAGATAAACCTGGTGGTAAGCCCATACCTGAGTTTGCACCTTGAAGTTTTTCTTCTGAAATTGCTTCCGCCTGACGCGCAGCATCATTCATTGCCGCAGCAATCAAATCTTCAATCATGTCTGCTTCGTCTTGTAACAAGTCAGGGCTAATTTCGATACGCTTAACGACATTACGGCAAGTCATCGTTACTTTAACTAAACCACCGCCTGCTTCCGCATGAACTTCAGTATTTGCAAGCTCTTCTTTGGCTTTTTTAAGATTAGTTTCCATATCTTTTTGCATGCGCTGAGCTTGCTGCATGAGCATATTAATGTTCATAAGTTTCTCTCGTTAAATTAAATCTAAACCGCGTGATAAGTCGCGAATAATATCATCAATGTCTTCTAAACCAACAGACACACGAATTAAACCTTCTTCAATTCCTGCAGCTTGTTTAGCTTCTGCCGACATTCTACCATGTGAGGTGGTTGCTGGATGTGTAATTGTTGACTTAACGTCACCCAGATTACTGGTAATCGATAAGAAGCGCGTATTATCGATTACTGTCCATGCGCCTTCACGTTCGCCTTTGACCACAAAGGATACGACACCGCCAAAACCTTTTTGTTGTTTTTTCGCGAGTTCATGTCCAGGATGATCAGGTAAACCTGCGTAATATACTTTTTCCACTTTTTCGTGCTGATGTAACCATTCAGCAAGTTTCTGCGCACTCTCACAATGGGCTTTCATACGAATGCTAAGCGTTTCAAGGCCTTTCAAGAAAATCCATGCATTAAACGGACTCATTGAATTACCTAGGGTACGAATTACACCATTTACTTCTTCAAGCAAGTCATGCTTACCAACCACCGCACCACCAAGCGCACGGCCCTGACCATCGATATATTTGGTTGCAGAGTAAAGGACTAAATCAGCACCAAACTTGATTGGCTGCTGTAATACTGGCGTACAGAAACAGTTATCAACGGCAAATAAAGCCCCATTGGCATGTGCAATATCGGCAATCGCCTGCATATCACCGACTTGTGCCAATGGATTCGACGGCGTTTCAATGAATAAGATACGGGTATTTGGACGAATCGCCTGTTTCCAGCCCTCAAGATCACCAAGATCAACAAAGGTCACTTCAACTGCAAATTTCGCCACATATTTTTCAAATAAGGCAATGATTGAACCAAATACTGCGCGCGAACAAATGACATGATCGCCAGCTTTTAGATATGCCATACACATCGCATGTACCGCAGCCATACCTGAACTGGTCGCCACTGCTCGCTCTGCGCCATCCAAAACCGCTAAACGCTTTTCAAATGCCTGCACTGTTGGATTGGTATAACGTGAATAGGTATTACCTGCGATCTGCCCTGAAAATTTTGCAGCGGCATCCGCGGCACTTTCACATACAAATGATGAGGTTAAAAAGATCGGCTCACTATGTTCACCTTCCGAGGTACGATCATGCCCTGTGCGAATTGCCAGTGTTTCTAGTTGGTATTCTAAATCATCGCTTGGATTCATCGTTTTGTATGCCTTATGATCATAATGAGGAAATATGCCAATATTTTGAGCGCCTAAGGTATTTAAGGTCAAGGCGTAAGATGAAATTATCGCTTAGACTTCGTGCAATCTTGACTCATGATGAGACTTTCTAAGATGAAATCGCTTGTGGAACAGCAAAAAATAAATTTTAAACATCTGGCTATGCGTGTATTCGATGCAAACAAACTGGTTTTATCTCAATCAACGCCGTATCAAGTGATTGCGCAATTCCAACAAACCCGTGTCCGTTTCTATGCTTCAGAGAATAAGCGCTATAAAGAGCCTCTGGTTTTTGTTGCACCCCTAGCGATTAATATGGATATCTATGACCTCTATCCTTACCGTTCATTGGTCAAACATTTTCAGGAAAGCGGTTTTGATGTCTATCTGATTGACTGGGGCAAGCTTACTTATAAAAATTATCAGATTAACTTTCTATCTTTTATTGATAAGTTTATTCCAAAATGTATTGAAGCCATTCAACAACATGCACAATCTGAAAAAATTTCACTGCATGGCTGGAGTATGGCTGGCATTTTTGTCACGCTTTATACCGCACGCCATCAGCCAAGCGTTGTCAAAAACCTTGTGGTCTTAGGCAGTCCAATCGACAGTTACGCTTCGGGTTACATCGGCAAGCTTTATAAAACCTTGGCTTATCTCACCAACCGTAACCCAACCATTAAAGATTATATCTATAACCGTTTGCCCAAGTTAATGATCCATTCACCGGGCTTCCTCAATTCGTTGGGCTTTAAGCTGCTTGATCCTAAAGGCTGGATTGATGGCAATATTCAATTATTAAAAAATCTGGATAATTTGAAACTGGTACAAGAAGATGCCACCTTAAGCCACTTCTTAAATAATATGATTGATTACCCAGGCGGCGTAAACCAAGACATGTTATTTAACGTCTGGCTGCAAAATCCTTTAAAACACGGTGCAATTCGCCTCAAGAACAAAACCATTGAACTTAAAAATATTAATTGTTCACTTCTTGTCGGTGCAGGTAAAGGCGATCAACTGGTAACTTCCGAGTCTGCATTTCCGCTGACCCAGTTGACAAGCAGTCAGGATGTCACGTTTACTCTTATCCCTGGTGGGCACTTAGGTTTAATGTCCAGTCAAAACAGTTCAATTGAGTTCTGGCCAACTTTAACCACATGGTTAGCCGAACGATCGACGCAAATAAAAAGGTAAAGTATGACTCAATCTGTTGCATTCATCGGTTTAGGCGCTATGGGCTATCGCATGGCGGCGCATCTTCCTAAATATTTTGAGAAAGTTCTGGTCTGGAACCGAAATTTTAGCAAAGCAGAACAACATGCAGCAGAATATGGCACCACGGCGGTTGAACTTACTCAGGCAGTACAAGCCGATATTATTTTCTCATGTTTACCCACCAGCGATGATGTGGAAAAACTGATTGAAGGTGTTAAAATTAAGTCAGGTTCAATCTGGATTGACTGTACCAGTGGCGTACCAGATGCAGCCCGCCGTCTCGTCGAAAAGCTGAAAGTACAAAATGTCGATTTTCTGGACGCCCCTGTAAGTGGTCAAACTGTCGGTGCTAAAAATGCAACCTTGACCTTTATGGTTGGTGGTGATGTGGATGCATTTGAACGTGCTTATCCCGCTATGGCTGCATTAGGTAAATTGATTCAGTATGTAGGTGAACCCGGTGCCGGCTTTGCTGTAAAAGCCATTAACAATATGCTGCTTGCAGTAAACTTATGGTCAGTGACTGAGGGTTTCAGTACCTTAAAAGCGCATGGTGTGAACTTGGATGCGGCCCTGAACTGTGTAAATGCCTCTAGCGGCAAAAGCTTTGTTACGGAAAATATTTTCCCGCAACGTGTGCTGAGCCGTGAATTTCCAGTGACGTTTGGTCTGCCATTACTTGCAAAAGATACAGGTATTGCACTAGATCTCGTCAAGGATGCCAAATTACCAGCACCTCTACTCGCTCTAACACAGAGCCTGATTCAAACAGCAAATTTAACTGCGGAGCCAAATAGCGACTTCTCCGCAGCAGCAAAACTGTATGAATCATGGAGTAAAATTACGCTGAAATAAAATTCCAATTTAAAAACAATGAATTAGATTAATGCTAGATTTTTATGGCGTAAATATGGAGTAATTACCTTTTAAAAATCCAGACTGTTGAGCTATTACGATTGCATAGTTTAAGTGTATTAATAAATTTTATCAGGATGAGTTTAGTATGTGCGCAAACTACGAACCAATAGCTCGAAGTCGGACACAACTCCTTAATCTGCTCGAACCGACTTTCGATTACAAAGAGGATCTATATCCTGGGTATGATGGCCCTATCCTTATTTCAACAGAGCACGGTATTGAATGGAGATCTGCCCGCTTTGGTTTAGTACCTAACTGGGCTGACGACATCAAGAAAGTACGTAACACATATAACGCCAGATCTGAAACAGTGGCCAGTAAGCCCAGCTTTCGCCATGCATGGTCTAAAAATCAATTTTGCTTGATTCCTGTCGAAACCATTTTCGAGCCAAAATATATCCATGGTAAGTCACATTGGTACGGGATATATCGTCAGGATGACATGCCCTTCACTGTTGCGGGCATTTATGAATATGCAGTTATAAACGGCGAACCAGTGGTATCGATGAGCATGTTAACGATCAATGCAGATATGCATCCTTTCATGAAGCAATTCCATGCGCCTGACGATGAAAAACGGTCAATTGTGGTAATTCCAAAAGGTCGAAGAAAAGACTGGCTCACCTGCAATCATGATCAAGCGCGGGAATTTTTAGTTGATATGCCACCAGATGAGTACACAGCTGCACCTAAAAATAAAATGCATAAATTCCGACCAAATGCACAATTTTAAGCGACAAGTTATGACTTCCCTTTGTTTCACCTAGAAATTTAAAATTTGTTAACTTTATAGGCCATAGTCTATCATCTTGATTATGTAACATATTCAAGAGGTGTCTATGAGCTCATCTTCACAAATCATCGAAATCAAGAACCATTTAAGGCGTGAGTACTTCTCTGATATAGGGTCTATTTCGCTTATTGAGCCCTCTATGAGAATGCAGATTTCAGTTGCGATCGAGAAAGTGTCTGCGGGCTTTCCTTCTCCAGCCCAAGATTATATCGATAAGAAAATAGATATGAATGAGCACTTGATACAGAACGAGTGTGCAACTTTCATCGTAAGAGTAGCATCACTATCAATGATAAACGCTGGCATTGATATTGATGACGAACTCATTGTAGACCGTAGTCTTGAAGCTAAGCATAGAGATATCATTGTCGCATTGATTGATAACGATTTCACTGTTAAACGCCTGATGATGGATGAAACAGGAATCTGGTTAAAAGCTGAAAATCCAGAATACAGCAATATATATTTAAATGATGGACAACAATTAGAAATCTGGGGTGTCGTTACTTTTGTATTGAAGAATACAAGAAAGTCATGAAATCCGAAAATAAAGTATTTGCACTCGTTGATGTAAACAATTGCTACGTCAGCTGCGAACGCATGTTCAATCCAAGCTTACGAGATAAGCCTGTCATTGTACTGAGCAATAATGACGGTTGTGCTGTTGCCAGATCAAATGAAGCTAAAGCACTGGGTATCAAAATGGGAGTTCCCCTCTTTCAGATTAAAGATATCGTCCAGAAACATAATGTTCAGGTACTTTCTAGTAACTATGCTCTCTATGCCGAAATGTCTCGCCGGTTTCACAAGATACTCGGTCAATATGTCACGGAAGCTGAACAAGAGATTTATTCTATTGATGAGTGCTTTTTAGACCTGACAGCTTATTATAAAAATTATGATTTAACCGAGTATGGCCAAGATATGCGACAAAAGATCCTGAAATGGATCGGATTGCCTGTCTGCGTTGGCATAGGTCGATCAAAAACTGAAGCAAAGATTGCAAATCACATAGCAAAGAAAAATCAGGGCTTTGATGGTGTGTGCGATCTGGTGAATATGGATCTGTGCAATAAAGAGGATTATCTTGCGAAGATCGATGTTTCTGAAGTCTGGGGGGTTGGACGTAAAATATCGAAGAAGCTTCAGGAAATGGGCGTTAACTCAGTACTTGACTTGGCAAGCTCAGATCCACGTGAGATGCAAAAACGCTTTTCTATTGTAATGGCCCGAACCGTTGCTGAACTACAGGGAATTTCATGCATCGAAATTGAACACACGCCCCCCAGCAAAAAACAGATTGTTGCCAGTCGATCATTCGGATCTCGAGTAACTGAATTGACGGACTTAAAAGAAGCCATCTCAATGTATGCTCAGGACGCATGCATACGGTTAAGAAGTGAGGATTTGCTCTGCGGTACCATCATTGCATTTGTTCAATCCAACCCTTTCGATCCAAATGTGCCCTTCTACAACAAGTCGGTTAGCTATACGTTTCCAGAACCTACAGACTTTGCTCCAGATTTAGCGAAAGCTGCTACATTGATGCTGAATCATATTTACAAAGCAGGGATTAAATATAAGAAGTGCGGCGTGTTGTTGACATGTCTAGAGCCTAAGAGTGGCCACACCTATGATCTATTAACAGATTTTGATGAGATAGAAAAGAAAGAAAGGCTAATGAAAGCTATGGAATGCGTGCACCAGAAATTTGGAAAGAAAAAAATTGGTATTGGCCCCTGTTTTGTACCTAACCGAAACTGGTCGATGAGCCGGGATAAATTAAGTAAAAATCCCTTTAAATGGGATGATTTATTAATTATAAATTAGTAAGATTACGTATCTAAATTAAAACTACATTGCAATGAGCAACACTAATCAAATTTTATCAGATATAGAGAAGTTACAAGATTCTATTATTAACTTTTACTTACCTAAGTTATATTCTGAGCTTGAAGCTTCCCCTCTTATATCTCTATTAGGAAAAGCTTCCGCAATTAACTCTATAAGAAATCCGTTAGAAGATTTAATAAAAAAGGTTAATATTTTTATCATTACGTCTAATGGAATCTACAATAAGAGTATTCTTAACTTTTTAGGTGTATCTAGGGAAAAGTTAAAGAAATTACAACTTGACATTAACGCTGCTCAAACAAGTAAAGCGATTAGCGAACTAATTGAAAATACTATAATTGAGATTGATAAATTCAATATTATTTATAATAAAACATTACCAACACCTGAAATTTACACAAATGATCTAGTTTCGTATTTAGTTATAGACATAAAAGAAAAAATTGATAACTTTGATAAAGACAACCTTTTGGTTAAATACTTTTCAGAATATAATGATTTGCAAAAATTTAAAACATCTAAAACTCTCGTTGATATTAGAAATATTTTATACAAAGAAGATCAAACACTATATGATGGTATAAAAATACAGGAGTTTATTGATGATATATTCAACAATATAAAAAATATAGAAGATACAAAAAAATTAGTGGATGAGGTAAAAGAAATTGCACATGATGTTAAAGTTAACATCACCAAAAACAATAATGAGAAACTTGTAGAAAGTTTTGCAACTGAAGCAAAAAATATCAATACCATCTTAATTGAGTTAAATCGTTACATTATTATATCATTTATAACCATAATATTAATCTTACTATTAAAATCAATATTAATTATCTATTACCAAGATAGCTTTAAAGATATTTACAATATGATTGTTTTCCTTTCAGTAATACTATCAATTAGTGGACTTTTAACTTATTTAATCAAAGAAAGAAAATACAATCAAAAACTTCATGATTTTTATAATAAGCGATATCTAGAGTTAAACGCTTTGCCAGAATACATGCAAGAGCTTACACCAGAACAAAGGAAAGAACTTATAATTCAGTTAGCTCCAATATATTTCATTGGTAATTATAGCACTCAGCCAATTGATAAGAAAGAAATTGAAACTGGTACTCTTGACAAGAAATTAGATGAAATAACAAAGATAATTAATAACATTAAGGAGTTGAAAAAATAGTAGGAATGTTAACAAATGAATAAAAATGTAGTTGTTTTTAGTATGGCGGTCGCAGCCATAATCTTTACTTTTTTAATATTTAGTATTCTTGCAATTTTATTTGCTTATTGGGGTAATAGTGAAGCTGTAAAAGATAGCTTGTCTACCATTTCTGGAATCTTTGGTGGTATTACAACTATAGGAGCAGCTATCATTGCTGCATACTTATTTAATGATTGGCGCATCCAAGAAAGAACAACTTTTATACGCTCGATTGCTTATGAAATTTTTGAACTAAATGGGCAACTAATTGATCTAATGCAAGGATACCCTGCATCGAAAGATTATAATTTTGTCGCTGTAAAGTTAATGCATACAAAGATTACTACAAAACTCGCTATCATTAATCGCCAGGTGGAAGATCCAAAAATGAAGATTGTGAATGCGAACTTTGGTTTATTTATTAATGAGTTCTTCGATATACTAAAGTTGAAAGTTGATGAGCATATTGATCATAAATTGATGAAAGAACTAATTAACGATTTAATTAAAAGTTATAGAGCAGATCTAAACTATATAGCAGAGCTAACAGATATAAAAAAACTTAAAAATTAAAGCCCTCATCAGAGGGCTTTTACACATATGCCGACATGAATATTATTGTTTATAGTGTGAGCAGTACAACCAGGTAAAAGTATCAATGCTGTGAGACTCAGTACCAAGGCAGCTAATGAGCGTCTGCAATGGTATCGCATTACTTCCCCAACATATTCTTCATGGTATTTAACTTACTCATACGATCATTCAATCCATTAAAACCACCATTGATACGCCGTGTGATTATGTTGATATCGTCTTTATCTGCCAGCTCATTTAGCTCATTGTCATACCAGTACTTACATGCCACCAGCATCCCAATACTCGCCAATGCTACGATCTGAGGATTATTTTCAAAATCAATGCCAAGAGCACGCCCATATTTTCGGTAATTTGCACGGCCAGTTAACTGGATTGGTCCACGGCCTTTGTATCGGGTACCATCCCCTTTTTCTGTATTGCCCAGATCCTTACGACCCTCATAGGCTGCACCGCTGGCAATCTCTTCCATGTAGCGGAAATTACCAGACTCATGCGCCAATTGGGCCATGAAATGTGCCAGGCGCAAATCATTGTCTAAAATATGATATGTCCGCATGTGTACGTTCGCTGCAAGTGCAAGCTCTTCCGCACGTACCTGAGAAGCGCCTAGTTTTTTGAATAAGGCGGTTAAAGTTCCACGGCCAACAATACCATCATCATTAACACCTAATGCTTTCTGTAATTTTGCAATACTCATCATTTTTCCTTATGCGTAAAAAACCGCCCGAAGGTGGTCATGTTGTAAAAAATTTAATTACTGACTTGGGGCGTCCTTGTCCCGCTTCTTTTCCTGCTCTGAACTACCGAAGTAGAAACCGCAGGCAGTTGTCATCGCACCAGCAATGAAACCTAAGGCCGTATTGATAAGGTTGCTGTTTTCGCGTGGCATATCGACAAAGAATAATGCGATTACCATGACGAACATTAACCCCAGCAATGCAAAGGCCAAATAAGCCCTTGTCTGTTCACTTGTCATCTAGATCCCCTTTCAAGCGTTCTTTCGTCTGCTCGTATTGTTTCTTGCGCAATTCGTGGATCTCCTGGGCCCGCTTGTCATCTCGCCGTTTAAAATACAGTGTGGTAAAAAAAGTAATTACACCGATAAAGACTGAGGCCCATACCGCCCAATCAATGCTTGCTGCATACGCTGCCACTGATAACCCCGCTGATGTATATGAAACCTTGGATGCTGTTGCTGCGATTGTGTTTGTAGCAGCTTCAACCGCGCTTGCTGCCTGTTCTTGCATTTCCTGTCTCCAATAGACAATAAAAAAGCACCCGTTTGGGTGCTTATGAAAGATTTAAGACTTTTAAAGTATTTAGAATATTTTCACCTCCTAAAATTAGTTTTTGAGAGCGACAAAGATTCAACGCAAAGCTGACAAAAACTGTCTAATTTCTCAAAAACAATTGATCATATAATGTTCTCTTCGCACCATATCTATTGAAGCAAAATGTTCAAAACTTCTACTACAAAAGCGCTTATATTAGGTCTACTCCTAAGCACACAAGCAAATGCATTTGATATATATCAATTTATGCGTTGGAGTAATTACACCACTAATGACAACAAACATATCCAGACTAAGAATGAAGATGAATTTAATAAATTCATGAAAAATAAAAATATAAAGCGTATTAGAGTCGCTACAATGGGAATGATTTTAAGCAAGGAAAAACCAGATCCTAAAAAAATAAAGTTGATTGCAGAGCAATCTAAGCTAGATCCGGATATGCCGATTTGCTTTGATATCGAAACATCCTTTCAATATGAGCCAGAAAAAAACCTACCAGTTATTCTCGAATCTTTAAGACTTTATAAAGAATTTGGTGGTGTAGCGCCAGTCGGTGTTTATGCAGTACTACCTCAGTTGACTCCGAATGCTTATCTCAGCCCTGAAAAAAAAGCAGAATTCAGAAAAATTAATGATCAATATGCTGAAATTGCGAACCACGTAGATATCTTATTTCCTACACTCTATTTTTATAAGCTAAAAGATATGACGATTTGGGATAGTAAAGCTGAATTTAATATGCAGGAAGCAAAACGTTTTGCTAAAGAGCGTAACTTAAAAATTATGCCATTTTTGTCAACAAGTAATTGGAGATTTTCAGACAACCATACAGTATATATAAAGCCTTTGAATGAAAAAGATATGACTCATAGTTTAAATTATCTTAAAGAACTAGGAGCAGATGGAGTAGTATTCTGGGAAGATGCCAGAGCAAAACAAGATGGTAGTGAAAATCCTGCCATCTTTGATGTCCATAAAGATGCTTTCAAAGCAATTGTTAATTTTTCACAAAAACAAAAATCTAAATAGATATGTATGACAGCAGCATCTACCGCAGTTGTTACTATTTTGCTAATAGTAGCTTGCACAGTACATGCTGTCCGCTTATGCCTCTCCTACCTTTAAAAATTTTACTCAATACAAAAAGCACCATTACAGGTGCTTTAAAAAATATTTAGTGAAATTTTATAAAAATATATAATTAGTTCATCGGTAACTGACTAACACATATCGTTTTTACAAAAATACTCATTTATAATTCGCCAAATTTTTAAATTGGCGTTCTTATGGTTCCTAAAATTAATAATTTCGATCTGATTAGGTTTTTAGCAGCTTGCCAGGTCGTATATACACATGGGATTCACCATTTGAAAATCGAGGGCACTCTTTTTTCAGTTTTTGATAAGTTTATCCAATACTTTCCTGGTGTCCCTATTTTTTTCACAGTCAGTGGTTTTCTTATCTTCTGGTCTTTTGATAGAAAACCTGAATTAAAACAATATATTAAAAACAGAATATTAAGATTGTATCCTGCGTTATATGTATGTTTAGCAGTGACTATTATTCTTTTAATACTAAGCTCTTCGTTTGAATATTTAAATCATTTCAGTTTTTATGTTTGGTTGATTACACAAGCTACCTTTTTGCAGTTTTATACACCTGATATTTTAAGATTCTGGGGCGTGGGCACTCCCAATGGTAGTCTTTGGACTATCGCTGTTGAAGTTCAGTTTTATGTGATTGTTCCAATTATTTACTTCTTAGTCAAAAAATTTAATGGAGCAATTATACTTACAGCACTTTTCTTAATTTCCATTATACTGAATTTTGCTTTAAATACGCTTGAGCCAAGCACAATTAGACAACTTAGTTTCATAAGTATCATTCCTTATTTGTTTAATTTCATGATTGGATCAACTATTTACCTATACTGGAATAAATTGAGATTTTTGTTTGAAGGAAAGTTTTTGATTTGGTTCATAGCTTATTTAACCTATTTCAATTTTTTTGGTAATTATTTAGGATATGAAATAAAAAACTATCAAATTAACAATATTTTTCAATTAATTACTCCTATCTTACTGAGCTTAACAACAATATCTTTCGCCTTTAGTTTCAACAACTTAAGCAATAAAATACTCAAACACAACGATATTTCTTATGGTATTTACATTTATCATATGTTGGTAATTAACGTTTTAGTTCATTTAGGCTATACACACGATAACTTATACTTTTTCACTTCATTTTTAATCACTTTATTTTTAGGTTATTTAAGCTGGATCTTGATTGAAAAAAATGCACTTAAACTAAAAAATAAGTTTTAGAAAATACAAAGCCCCTAAGAATTAGGGGCTTTTTAATGAACCTAGGCTTCAGAAGTACTTTGTGTAATCTGATTTGAATAGTTCCAAGTTGTTTCTTTCCATACATCGCGCGCTGCGACACGGATGTAATATGGAGTAGTAGCTTGAAGCCCTCCTATGGTTGTTGTTAATGCGGTACCCGTCCACCGTGGTGCTGTTGTGGCTGGATCAAAATCTGCTGTGGCACTTAACCAAACAGCATAATCTTTAAGATCTGGAACATCACTTGGTATCCAATTTATCGTGATACTGTCAGCATTCGCTGATGTGTAGATGTTGGTCATAACAGGCGGTACAGGATTGCTAATACTGAGTTCAGCAAAGGTGCTTAAGTTAGCTCCACTTTTACTAGCAACTCTTAAGGTATAAGCACGCTGCACACTATCAATCTTAGCTTCCTCGATCGAATAACTATAATCGGTATTGGTTGTCTCTACTTCACGCAACTTCACCCCATTGGACCATACCTGAACCACATAGCTATTTGCACCAGCCGTACGCTGCCATTGAATTTTAAATGTTGTGCCCACGAATGGAGATTGAAGGGATAGACCCACTACGCCAGATGGACGCCCTCCATTTAGCGTATAACTATAAGCTGTTACTTCATCCAACGACTGCTCTTTTTGTTCAAGTCCATTAAAACTTGTGAACTTCAGATAGATTAATTTTCCTATTAGATTCGTTGCGTAACTGTACTCAAAAATAGCGCGATCTAACCGGATAAAGCTTTCACCAGCATTATGGCTCTGGGCATCATTGAAACGCCCCCTTAGCACATCACTTAATGTATATAGACCAGATCCATTTAAAGTCGCTTCTTGATAGTTAAAATACTCATCACCCACTTTACAGATCGTCTGGTCAGTCTGCGCATCAAGTAAGGTTCCACTAAATAACTGGCTTGCTGTATTTAACTGGATCTGCATTGATGAGGCATTCGAATTTACTGGTGCGACCAACTGACCGTATCGGGCTGACCCATAGATGGTACCAATCATTTCAAAGGTGGCATTATCAAGACTGGCCCATACATTACAGCCGCCCCAGTTAGGACCACCAGAGACAGCCATCCTGACTTCATTTTTCCCATCTGTAAAGTCTAATGGAGGCTCGAAGATCGCTGGCGCATTTACATTACCTGGTTCTTCATTACCGCCCTGATAACCATTTGATGCTTGCAGATCATATTCAATAGCGGATCTGGAACCCTCTGCTAATTCCTCTGCAGTAATGGTTAATACTCCATCGTCATCTTCCTCAACCCGAGTAATACGAACCGCAAAACCATCCAGTCCTAATGAGACATCAGTTATCATCACGATATCCATTGGTTCAAGTAGGCAATACTTCCATCCCAATTGAAACTCGTATTCATTACGGACATATAACAGCCGCTGTAAACGAAGTTGAGCCACGTGTCTGGCAATCTTTGGCTCACAAAAAAAGTTTAGCTTTTTGGGCTCTTCAGATCTTAATCCGTACATTTCTATGTTGGCCTGATCCTTGGCTTCCACAGTTTCGGTGTTGTACTGATTATATCGATTGATGTATTCAATTTGGACATGATTGAAGGCATCTGTATCACGGCTACGGCGCACTTTGACAGGCTCGTCTTCACCTAGAAAATCATCATCAGTTAAGTGATAAACTGGTGTTAAATCTGGTGTGTATGTCACGCCGTGGCCAGTCAGTGCAGCATCACCAAAAGACTTGATTTTTAGCCCATCTGGGCTTGGTACTACGGCACAATTAACCGACTCTACAATCTCATTGATAATTTCATGCGCTTCTCGCTGCTCTGTAAAAGCTGGTGAGATTAAGAGATTGGCTGCTCGGCAATAGGTTCTGAACTCATTTAGATTGGCAATGTTCAAGCTTGGGGCCGCGCCATATCGAGGATTCTTAATAAAATCTTCGATCACATCCGCTGGATTGGCATCATCGATCGTTGGGGAGAGTGTAATTGTGCTGATTACTTCAAAATTATGGTTAGAAAGACTGGCACTGCCACCCAAGTCATAATTTGCTGCGGCAACATATCCCAAATAAGGATAATTTAATGCCTGGTCAGGATGCTTGCCTGCAATATAGCCCCACATCGGATTGTTATTGCCATCAAACAATTCAAAACCGAGCTGATCAATTGGCTCTAACGCAATGCCATTCTCTTGCTTGGTAACAATCTGGTCCTTATCAACCCAAATTATACCAATGTCCTTGATCTGGTTTTCACATAACCCCAGCATTAACGAGGCACTATAGGTATAGGTTGTATTCTTGGTTTTGGTTTTACCGCCTTTTCCACCTGATTTTGTAGTGGTTGTATGCGCCGTTGCTTTGAAGTCACCGTACCAGAACATATTCGCTGCCACACGGGTTTTTCCATAGACCAATGGCTGGCAAAGCCCGTAGGCAGATTGTTGAATCCGCATCGAGTTAATGCGGGTATCTGACATGCTGATTGTGGTACTACCAAACACTCCACTCATTCTTTCAGCCTCTTCATACGAAAAAAACCCGCACAACGGCGGGCTAAACTTCCTTTTGTACCATCCTGCAGGATGACACCTAAATGAATATAGGAATGGATAATCGTGGGCCATTCCACGACAATTGCACCATGACTGATACACTTGCCAAAATGATATAAAACTAGATCACCAGGTTGAGGTTCCTCTACTTCATAGCACACGCTCAGTACATGTTCTAAATAGCGTTGTCCCATCTGATGCATGTGCCAGTCTGGCGGATAAGGCCGAGGATCTAAGTGATCCATCAGCCCGACTTTTTCAAACACCTCACAGATCAAAGTGCCGCAATCGACACCAACACCTTTAACACGTCCTTGGTGATGGTATGGAGTACCAAGCCAAGTTAGAGCTTCAGATACAGCTTCACGATTTTTCACGTCTAACCTCGGCAATATTTGTATAGCAACTTATAAAACACAGTATCAGCTATCATTGCATAACCAACAGCGTTCGGATGAACATGATCATCAACAGCTTCTAAATGTGTGGATGATCTCGCACTGAGTCTATGCCAATTTGGATCTCGCAAAGCTGGATTTGTATTTGGATCAATTGTGGTTTTCTCATATCCGATTTCACTGCAAAACGTGCAACTGATTTGAAGGAAATCAACATTCGTTTTTGTTGCAATCATTGCTTTGTATTCGTCATTAAATAATTTGATCGCTTCAAATACTTCGCGCTTCGATACAAAACGAGAACCCGTATATGTTTTGAACATGAGATCTGGTGCTTGATTTAAACCTAAACAGATAATATTCGTGCTGGGATGAGTTGCACGAATCTTATCAATCAATAATCCCAAATCAATAGCAGCTTGTTTTGCTGTGCTGTTATATACATCGTTCCATCCTAGTTGAATAATGATTGTTAAGTTTGAGCCAGTAGAATTAACGCCCGAGAACCCGTTTTGATTAAGATAGTACGAGAGGTCAAATTGCGATGTCGACGGATTCCAAAATGCGTTAGAAATTGCTGTCTGAGGATCATCTCCTACTGACGCATTGTTAAGATAATGCGCTGCTCGCCAACCGCCACGTCCCTCATGCTTGACTACTTCATCCCCTCGAGTGCCAATAAATTCAATGTTGTTTAATGACATAGGTGCTGGTGACAATTCAGCTGAAAGAATTTGTCTGCCGATGCCAGTTAAACGCCTTGAACACTCATTCACCCAAGCTCCTGTAATTTTACTATTGGCATAGCCATCCATCGTTGAGTCACCCAGTCCAAGAAAATAAATTTTCTCAGCAGGGTTTTTAGGAGTATCTGTCACAAGTACATTAAACGAAGCTAAATTTTTTTTAACATTCGAATCTTCTGTAGTTTGTAAAACTACAGGGATATTCGCTGACGAAGTTGGAATGATTTTACATACACGTGCATTAGAACCGGAAATATTCCATGCGATGTTGTCAGCATTGCCCACAATTCCGTCGCCGAATAAGAATACAGGTTCATTTTTAAGAGCATATACAGCACTAGGAACAATAGTTGAGTATTGTTTTGATGTTGATGCATCAGCAGGCCTTGGTAGTTCAATTCCTGTAAAAGCATAACTATAAGCAGTAGCAGCACTTGCACGAGCAAATTTTGCATTTGCATTAGTAATAGTTAACTCGACTGTTGCAAGATTAGTTGCAGCATAAATAGATTCAATAAAATTTCCATTTTTGTCATAAAGACTAACATTAGAAACTTGTGTTACATTGCCTCGTCCCGTGTACTTAAACTTTTGATTTAGCTTACACACAACTAAAGGGGTCGTAATCCAAGTGTCTGATGCAACAAATGTTCCATCAAGTTTTACATAACCTTTCTGAGTATCTGTTGCAGTGAAGAAATCGCTATTAAAAACATCAAGTGCTTTTACTTGATCATTTAGATTTGTTGCAGATTGAGTCTGAATATAAAGAGCATAAGTCGAGCTACTAACTACACTCATCCGTATAAACTTTACTGTAGGAAACTTACGACCAATCTTCAGTTTTTCAGCACGATCAATATTCTGAATATAACCTAAATAATTTTTATTCGAGTCATAACAAGCTAGTGGTGCTACTGTAGAAGTTGTTGCAACCGGATCTGCATCTCTTGTCACAATACTGGTCGCATCAACTGCAATATAGTCTGTTACTCCCCATCCAGCCAATGCAACTAAACTACCATCAGTTTTTGTTGCATAGCCAACAGCCATTTGACCCGCCACATTTGTTGGTTTCCCAATATATGGAACTAAATACTCATCAATAAATGCAGTAACTGAAGGCTCATACAAGTAAATTTTAGTATTGCTTGTTGATTGATAACCCAAACGAACAAATTTAGCATCAGGATATATATCTAAAGGTTTAACATTGAAAATTGCCACCGTATCAATGTAATAGCCAAGGAATACCTTATTTGCATCATAAAACGCCAAAGAACAACCATTTGAAGCGTCACCAACAATCACGCCATCTCGTACCACCTTAGATGTTGATGTAATTGCGATAAAAGGAGTCGCATACCATGAAGCATTAGCTACCAACAGCCCAGTTGATTTAGAAATATAGCCGGAAATTTTTCGATCTGCTAAATTTTTATACTCATTAGACAGGGTTTTGAGAGCATTATTCGATTCTAAAACCGCCATAGATTGATTTTCAGTAAAGCCCTCAGAGACACCGTTAATTAGTCTATTGAGCCCATCTTTAAACTGTGATTCAGTAACATTATTTCCAGTTAATTCCGCTGGTAAAGGTAGATTAGCCATAATCTTTATCCCATAAAAAAACCCAGCAGCAGCTGGGTATTAATGAATTGAAAATCTAAGTTAAATTGAAGTCTCAGGAATAGGTACAAAAGGTGCACCTCTGAAGCGTGAACGGTTGTTAAATCGGTTCTGACAAGTTTCAAGCCGTTTATCACAACCTGGATAAACCTTAATTGTTTCACCTATGGCTGGCATTTCTAAAAGTGGTAAGGTAAGCAACAGTGCCCCAGACTCATGTAAGCGTACCGTTCGCTTAATCCCACGATTGACGCCTTGGGTGAACTCAACCACACCTTGAGTAAACCAGCCTTGAGGCTGATTTAACGTACAGATGATGCGGCTCGGTGTGCTGTTTGCTTCAACCACCGTATTTACCACGTAGTCAGAGCTCAATAAGCCACAGCCACTATCAAACAATGTGTTTAAACATCCAGGTTGATAAAGATTACGTGGCATTTTGACATTCAGAATATCTGTATCAGAGGCAGCATTAACGTGGATCTGATTACGGTCCATTTCTGGTTCAATCAAGCTTCCTTCAAACAGTGTGATTGCACCGGCACTGGTGTCAGTCGGTGTATTCATATCCATAAATACACGCTCCAACTTAAACCGTGCTCCATCCAGAATGCCATTATGAAATGCCTGGACTATAGGGATATCACTAAACAGCGTATCGTCATTCACAAAGATAGTGATAGATAAACTGTCCACTTCGATGCCTAAGTTTTGGGTGATACCTTCCCGTTCAATGATTGGACCATCTGATCGATACAACTGCCCGGCAATAGTTAAATCAAAGTCATAATTGGTATATCGATATACATCACCTTGAATGGTTGTGATGGTATACAAATCAGCCATGAGAAACTGATCTGCATTTAATAGGGCTATTAGTTTTGCTGAGGCCTGTCTCATATCTTATTCCCTAATGAACCCACGAATTCTACTTTGCCTGCTTTCCAGAGCTTATGCATGAAATTGACATATTGCTGCTCATCATCTTTAAAACGGCATCGGTAATAAAATGTACCTTTAACGGTAATAGAGATTCCCTCTTCAACAGGTTCAGTAAGAATATATTTACCATCCGTTGTGATTTGAGAAGTAGCCTGATTCCACATAGGCTTTTCAGTATTCTCATTCCACATAGTTTTAGTTGTAGCTTGATTCCACATGCTTAGATCTACTTCACCCACAATTTGTTCTTGGGTGTTTCCTAAAGGTAATTGGCTGTTGTGTATTGCCTTGTAGATCTGGAATGATGTAGTGGTACCATCCCCCATATATGTGCAACTAAACTCATTGTCATCGGGCATTTTGTAGAGGAATGAATCAAAAGCCCCACGGCGTTCAAAAAAGAATCCTTCAAGTTGCTGCAACTCAGTTCTCCCTTTATTTTCCCTGAGAAATGCGTAAGACATCGATATTTCATACTTTGGCACAGCCTGATAGCTGGCACGCAGCTCACGACCATTAACCGATGTCATGATTTTAGTGTTAAAAGTGGGGGTCTTCGTTAGCTCCCACTCTAAGCCAGGTAATTCCGGAAATAATTCATTAGACATACATACTCCTTATTTACCAAAATTACGGTTATAACCTTTCAAACCACCAGCCAATTCACGCCCATGTTTTTTCATGAAACGTTTTAAGTCTCTTGAATCCCATGCTTGGATATTGATCATCGGCATAGGTCCACCCACATCAGCTGATGCCATTGCTGGATCCTGACCACCACCTGCCATTGATCTACCTAAGGCTCGAATGGTATTGGCATGTTGCTTGGGTAAGACCATTTCCTCTTCATGAAGCTGAGTTACTGGATTCACCCCTGATGGAATGTCATAACCTCCTCGAGCAGATTTAATCTTGCCAGCCAGTCCACCTACCAAAGCTAAGGCCGATGCACCTGCAGCGACAGCCAGTACAGGACCAACATAAGGAATTGATACCATAGCCTTAAATGCCCCTGCCATCGCTTCCCATGCATACATCATGATTGACTTAATTGCCTCACCAGCTTTTAAGCCTAATCGAGCAACCACACCCATTCCCGTTGCTGATGTCTTACTCATCTCACCAGCAACAACGGCGGTTGTCTGTGATGCTTGGCCTGCCACCTCTGCTGCAGTCTCAGTTTTAATAAACCCTAAACGAACCATTAACCGCCGTGCAAGACCAGCGGCATACAGTTTGATTGGCTCAGTAACCATTTTCTGGATAAAGAAACCTGCCATATCGGTTAAAACTGCATTGGTAGCGTTACGCCAGGTTAAAGTCCCGTTCATCATGGCTTGAATGCCTTGATCCCATAGGTTAGACATACGAGATGTCAGACCGCCAAACTTATCCTCGAAATCCTTGATCTGGGCATCGTTAAGTAAATTCGGTGTCTGCAGTGTAGAAACTGTTTGCTCAGTATCCAGACTAGAAATATTATTGAGGATCTGCCCCTGATTGCCCTGCTTCCCAGATTTTTCACTCATCTGGTTTTCCAACTCTAATCGCTCTTCTAAGCCACGGCGTTTTAATTCACGCAACTTATCTTCCAGATCCTTTTCCAGTTGATACTTTTGTACATTGGAAATTTTCTTGGCATCAAATGCAGCCTGTATCTCAGCCTTATTGATTTCAAAAATCCGCTGTGCAGCTAATAGTTCATTTTCAATTCGTTCCTCTTGAAGATTTTTGTACTCTTCAAATTCCTTAACCCGTAATGCTTTGGTTTTATCACTGGCATCTTTTTCGGCTACAATCCGGAACTTTGCTTTTTCAGCATCAGTGACTTTTGATTTTTCAATTTCACTAAGTGCCTTTTGCAAATCCAAAGAAATTTTTTCCTCTTCGGTAGCGTACTTGTATCGAATCTCAGCAAGTGCTTTAGCCGCCTGCTCTGCAGCCCGTTGTCTGGCTTTGGCTTCAGCATCCGCCTTGGCTTTAGCTGCATCTCCACTGGAATCTTTTGTCCCAGTTCCTATTGAATGGGTGGGATTAAAAGTGGAACTAATAGGCGGTTTTGATTGAACAGAATTTACTGTTTTAGGTGGACCCATAAAAATACTAAAAAGTTTTTGCCCACCACTTGTAGCTGACTGGATTGCATTATCCTTAAATGCTCCCCAAGAATTTCCTGTGGTCATTACACCAGTGTTCCATGCATCTTTTATATTTGTTATACGATTTTTCATCTGGCTGCTATATCTGTCTGTGATAGAGCCAATTTGCGATAGACCGCTCTCCCAAGATGCCTTAGCTGCAGAAAAATTAAAACTGAGCACATCTCTAACAACATTTCCAAATGATTGAAACTTTACAGAGAGTACATCTAGTCCATATTGTATTGTTTCTCTAAACCCTGCAAATACGTTAATAACAGTGTTTATAGCAATATTGATTGCCTGACAAACAGTTACAACAATAGCTCTTATTCCCGCAAACGCAATTTCTATACCTGTTCTCAAACCGATTGCTACGGCCCCAAACCCTTTTAATGCTCCCGAGATCAAATCTAAGAACCCAATCTGCTGCTGACTACCGTCTCCAATATCTGCTGTTAGATCACTCCAAATGTTTGAGATAAGACTAAATACAGACTGAACAACACCTAGCAACTCTTCAACTATGGTGATAATTGTTCTCATTGAATCATCAACTGCATTTCTAGCTTGAACAGCAAAATCAATAAAATTATTTGCTATCTGCGTTAGTGCTGGAGCAGCTTGTGCAGCCATTCTTGTTAGAACTCCCTGCATAGTAGTTTCAATTGTACTTAAAGCCGAACTAAACTCTTTAGTAGCACGAATTGCCTGCTCGTCCATAATCAAACCAAGGTCGTGAGCTTGTTTTGAATATTCCTTTAATTTGGCGGAATTATTTTCTAATAGTGGGGCCAATAAAGTTGCATCATTGGCAATTGATTCCATATAAAAAGTCATTTCCGCTTGAGAAACGTTGGCTTTTTTTAAAGTCTGGTAATACTTTTCTAAGATTTGTGGTCCAGTTAAACCTTGAAACTCTTTAGCAGTCACTCCAACTTTAGGCGCAATCTTTTCAAAGAAATCGGCCATTTCGCCGCCACCAGTTTGCATAAAATCGCCAAACTTATCGTTCACATCTTTCATGATGTCTGATAGTTTGCCTTGCTCTACACTTACTTTATTTGCCGCAAAAGCCCATTCCTGAAATTCAGTTGTTGTTGAATTGGCTAGCCTTGCTTGAATTTCCAGTTGCTTTGATGTTTCGCCGATTTTATTTGTCAGATTTCCAAGCCCAATTAATGCAGTCCCAATTGCAGCGGATACACCAATACCAACTAAAGCTACATTTTTTGCTATCCCTCCAGAAATAGATGCTCCTAAATCTGAAAATCGACTTTTTACCATTTGTGAAACAGATTCAATACTGCGCCGAAAATTTGAAAAATCTGGTTTAAAATCTATTTTTTTTCCCAAATCTTCAATTTGACCCGCCGTTTTTTCAACAGTTTTCTCGGCGTCATTCATCCCACGTTCAAGCTCTGAAGTTCGGGCACCAACATGAACCTCAACACGATTGTCAGCCATTTTACTTTTCCTTAGATAATAAAAAACCCGCTTTCGCGGGTTCTTTTAAAACTATTAAATAAATTAAATTACTACTAAATCGGTAATACCACAGCTAGATGAAGCAGCTTGGCTATGGATAAAGCCCATATTAAATTGCTTAAACTTTTTAGTTTCACCTGCTTTAATAATTTCGAAAACTTCTCTTTTATTGCTATCGATTTTTGTTCCACTATTTGAAGTATGTTCGCATTCAACAGTAAAATCTTTTATGTCATGAATTCCATTATTTTTGACTGTCATATCAATCATCATAATGTTTCCGAACCCGTCTTTACTCCAACTAAAATCAAACTGAACATCATTAAGCGCTTGTTCTTTAGGTGATAATTGGACCTCACTTGATCCAGATGAAGTTCCACCGCTTTTATCACCTCCTCCAATAGCAGCAAAAATACCAAACACTACAATTACTAAAATAATCCATGTAAAAATAGAAGTTGGTTTTTTAACTTTTGCTCCACAATTTGGACAAGCCTTTGCTTGTGTACTAACCTGTACCCCACATTCCTTACAATTAATTAAAGCCATTTTAAAAACCTTTTATTAACTAGTCTTAAAAACTTAATAGATTACATATAAAGAAATAAAAAGGACAGTCATTTAACCGCCCTGTGGGAAATTCGCTAATACATCTAATACATCCTCTTCATCATCCTCTGAAGTTAGATATTTTTTTGGATTATCTTCAATTCCTGCAAATGCTTCTAAAATACGACAAAGTTTTTGAACACCAATATTTGTGGGAGGGTATTCTCGTTGATACGCATTTAGTGCTTTGAGCCTAATTAAATCGATCTCATCTCGGACATAATTATAGTCACGCCCTAATGTAAGCACTAAATGGGTATACAACTCCTCCCAATCTATTCCCCCGACTGACCCTCATGGTTTTGCTTATCTTGCAAGCCAGATACTGACATTACTGCACCCATCACCTCTTCTAATTGGTCCATATAGATGAGATCTGCAACATCATCACGGGTAATGTTGGGATAGTTTCGTTTAAGTGATTTATGCGCCACATCGATCACCAAACCAACATCAGAAGGCTGAAAGCTTTGCAAGGCAGGTAAAAGCTTTTCAATGGCACCCAAGGAAAGTGGTGCAAACATTAATGCCTTGCCATCAATGACAATCTCTTTTCCACGTGGGTTATCAACTTGTTTGAATTGCATCTGCTATTACTCCGACATGGTTGTTTTAAAGACGCGGCCTAAATCATCAGCCATTGGTTGAAATTCAAACTCAGGAATATCGTAATCATCCTGTTTTGAACTAAAGGCCAGTTTGTTGCTGACATTACGGAAAAACTCCATGCCCATAAACTTGCCTTTGTAGTCTCGTTGCAAGTTGACTGCAAATTCAGGTGTATATCCCATGGCAAGGTTAGAAACAGTGATTTGCTTTGCACCTGCCACGGTTGCCGAGTATTTAAAGCTAATAAATACCGTCTTACCTACGTCTTCAGTAGCAAAAGTATAAGCACCAGTTGCAGCATCTACACTGTATTGGCCAGTGGTTGGTGCAGTGGCTACCCGCTTCATTGGTACAGCTTTAGAATCTGTAACCCCCAGATCCTTTACATAGGTACCCGCATTCGGAACAACTGGTGTAACCAATCCACCTGCAGGAATAATTTCGCCGTTAATTGTTTGCGCAATGGTCTCAATCCCACCCTCAGCAATAATTCCTCCAAAGAAAATCGAGTTGAGCAATGCGCCATTAATACGACCAAAGCTGGCCTTGCACTTAATAGATCCTTTACCACGTGCAGCATCAACAGCAAACTGGCCACGGCCAAATAGTTCTTTTAAGTCATAACTGATGTCTACGGACACCGATTGCAGAACACCTACCTCAACAGGCGTAGGATTACTGATTGGCTGACCATAGACATCCTGAATAGGTGTGGCAAAGATCTTGCCAGCACCAAATAAATACTGAGCCATTATTTTGACCTCTCAAAAATGACGAAACCGCCAAACGGCGGTCATTGAATGATTTATGTTTAATTGGTTGTGAGGATCCGGATAGGGACAATCGCAATAGCCTGATCATCAAGCATATTTTCAACTGCTTCATATACTTCAATTGTCCCATCGATCCAACAATGCTCAACCATCCCACCTAAGGTCTGGTATTCACACATTTCTGGAAAGTCTGGTTTAATCGCTGCACGGATACAATCAACAAAGATATTTAATTGCGCTGATGGCGGCTTATCCTTATCCGCTTCATGGATATAAAGATAAACCTCTGCAGCAAGCTCTATCTTCGCGTTTAAGCCTTTTACTGGCCCTTCTTGCTGATTACCTTGAGTAATGAACATTGCTGGCCGTTCAGCGGGCAGGACATGGTTAAAATGACGTAAACGGCGACTGACCGTTATTAATCCCTCGACTTTAGTACTCAACCGATCAAACAGCGCTTGATATATTGCTTCACTATCCACCAGCTACACCTCTTTGAATTGCTGCATCAATATTTTTGGGCACGATACGGGCAATCATATCCAGCGAATCACGCATGAAACGCAACTCTCTGAATCGGACATTTCGTGAATGTGCTCTGACATTGACCTGAGTCGGTGAAATTGGACGGCCAAAAGCTTGCTTAATGGTCCTTAAATGGGCTTTCACCCCCATAGAACCATTTAAACCAAACTCATGGGCAAAAGCATAAGGGACCAATGCACCACCTGCCCCAACCGTTCCCTCGATCCAGTCCTTATCCTCTTCAACCTTGGATGAAACAGATCCACGTAAGCGGCCAGATTGAACTTTCAACCTTTGCCCACTCAGCATATCTTCCTGAATTGTTCGCTGCAGTCTTAAAGTAAGAGCGTTAATCGTGCGTCTTATTTCAAATCTGATGCGATCGTTCATATCGTCAAAATTGACCTGGACATCAACACGGGTATCGCTCATGACCTATTTACTCTTTTGCAGCTGCCGTGGACTTTTTGGTTTCAACCACATCAACATAGCGTTCAAAACCTAAAGGCTTTAAAAGATTGATGATGTCATCATCCGATTGAACTACGCCGTTTTTTACTTCCAGCATCTGGTCGGCAACAATCAAAGTGGTTGGCTTATAACCTGATGGCGCTTGATATTTAAAACGCATGTATTTTCTCCTAAACAACAAATGCACCAACACCCAAGCGGTTCGGGTTAGTGCCTTTATCATCAATTGGAATGGAATTTTTTAAGGCAAGGTAACGCTGACCATAAATGCTCTGATCAAAGAAAGTCTCTTTTTGCGATCGTGAATAACTCACACTCTGGCCAGCAATGGTCATGCTGGATGCGTTGGAGAACGCACTACCAGCCTTGCTATTTGTTTCAACTTTAAGGATATGTGCTGCATACAGACCTACAGCACGCTCCTTTAATGCACCAAATTCAAGCTGTGACACGACCAGCTCAGCTTCTTCAAGTGCATCCTGAATGACTGGATCTGGAAGATTAATTAAAGCCGTATCATTGGCAAACTTCTGGCGAAACGTTTGTACGTCCATAGCACACCTTATTCCTTGGCTTGAGCCAGCTTGGCTTCCAGCTGCTCAAGTGATTCATCATCACTGAATGCAACTCCAAGCTCTTTTAATTCAGCTTTGACCGCATCTAAGGCGGCTTTCAGCGCATCATCTGCAGCCTTGGCAGCGGCGTCATTTTGCTTGCCTTTGTCACCACCAGTGCAACGGCCACCCGTTTTACCAGATGATTTAGATTCGCTTGGATCTTCAATTTCCTGAACATCAATCTCACCCACCTCAATCAAGTGTTTTGCAAAATTATTTTTGGAGAGTTTCTTATGCGATTCTTCATCAATAAGCGTTGGAACACCTACAGGTAAAACAGCAACACCAGAAAAAACAAAAGCGGCTTGAGAGCCGCTATAGGTATATGAATATTTCATGTGGTTTTAATCCTTATGCATGGTCCAGATAACGAAGTGAATCAACGCGCTTCAACCAAACGCCCTGATATTTGTAGTGCCCTGGTACCTTAATATCCAGTCCAACCGGCTGAGCCGCCAAGAACGTTACGTCATTGCATTTCATTTGAATGCATGATGGATCACGGCGATAAATGATGGAACGGTCGGCACCAGCTGTACCCTTGCCATTAGAGCGGCCTAAACCACGGATGGTTAATGGCTTATTTTGGGTGGCAAAAATGTTATTTTCTTCAATGAACTTCAAGAAAGTTTTACCACCAGAATCAGGAACGATTCGGGTTGAAAGGTGCTTATATTGATTGGATGCCATTAAGTAAGTATCTGGCTGTACAGAAACATCACCATCGATCTGATCTTCAGCATCCGCAAGGCTTGAGTTAAAGTCACCTAAGATCTCTTCAATGGTTGCCGTAGCCCAGTCATGCTGAGCGGTTACAACCGTCACACCAGTTTGATTTAAGAAGCCCATGACACCAATATTTGCATTGCCATACCAGGCAATGTTACTTAGGTGACGTTCAGCGGCTAAACGGGCTGACTGAACCTTATCCGGTTCAAGTGCAATATTCATTTTCTGAGCAGTTTCTAGCTCAAGTACAGAATACCAGTAACTGATGGTACCTACCTTAATTGGTAGCGATACAGTGTCGTAATCGACTTCTGCTACGGGAATATCATTCCCAGTACCAGAATATTCTTTACCAATACCAACACCCTTTTTACGGGTTAAGACTTCACCACCACCGAACACACCGCTTACAGGTTTAACAGGGATGTACTTGGCGTAATCCATGACCTGCTGTAGCTGTGGGTCCATTTCGTTAAATTCTTCCAGTTTAACGAATAGTTGGGCTAATGCATCAATGTTAAATGCATCACCAATATTTGCTTGAACCATTTGAGCTACAGGCGTTAAACGTAGCTTCATTGCCGCCAATTTACTCATAGTTATTATGCCCCACGTAATCGAACAGCGGCTAAGCCCTGCTCATTTGAAATTGTTTCCCAAGATGCGTTCGGTAACTCGGTACCATCTGTTGCAGTTGGTGATAAAGAACCCAATGGCGCTGCAGTAGTGCCATTAGCCGTTTTGACATAAACCGTTGCGTTAATGTCTGTGACTGGTGCTGTGGTTTTCACCCAAATTGAACCAATCGTCATGACGGGTGCAACATCGGTTGCCTTATAGGCTTCTTTGCCTTCAGCTGTTTTGCCTGACTTACCTACGCCGTGGCGCAGAATAATGCCGAACTTGGTATTGGTTGCCCCCGTTACTGCAGTAACCGTTTTACCGTCTGCAGTACGTACTACAACATCACCATCATTTACCAAGACTGAACCAGATACGGGTAGGGATAAAATATCCTCAGGCCCAAAGAGGTGAAATTTCATGCCTGGTACGGCATCGTATTGCTTAACCATGATTTACATCCCCTTAGATTGTTTTGTATGCATCTTCTTTACTGTAGGTCTTTTCATCCCCACCGCCTGCAGGCTTACCATCACCAACTTTATTGTGTTGCTGGTTATTTAATGCATCACCCACTGAATTGGTTGGTACCGTCCCTTTTACTGCAGACAGCGCACGGAAAGCCGTATCGATCTGCTCAGGCTTGGCATCACCCACTGAAACAGATCCCAACAGCGCACCCACTAAAGCATCACCAGCTTTAGCGGCAATCACATCACGCTTGATCTGTTCACAACTACAACCTTCCGTTTTAATAGTTGGTACCAATGCTTTAGCATCAGCAATAACAGTTGCTCGTTCAGTTGCCGCTTGCTCTAGTTTCTCAGGTGTAATCTGATTGCGTTCCAGATCCCCCACTTTCTGCTCAAGTGTGGCTTTATCGGTATGGAGTTTATCTACAACAGCTTGAACGGCCGTTAATTCATCCCCAATCGAAAATTGCTGATCACCTACTTTCAATTTTGCAGCCTTCAGATTCTTCAGCTGCTCTTCTTGAATCTTTAATGCATCTGCCAAGGCTTTGTTATCGCCAATATCAAAACGCATACCGTTTACATTTACTTCCATTGTTGTTGCCCCTTTTGGAGTTTGGTTTTGGTCACCGATGCGGCAATCGCCTCCGCAACGGCCGTATTTCACCAGCGCCATGTGATCGCCGTTAAAATTGATAAACTTGGCTTGATACGGCGTACCATCTGGCGCCGTACCTTGCTCAAGAACTAAAATTGCTGCATAACCGAGTGACATCTCGATGCGCTCATTACTTTGGATAAGATCGATACTGATCTTGTCCTTGATGAGCAAATCCCCGACCAGATAATCACCCTCTTGGCGAACGTTCTCGCAGTAGCCAATGTGGTAATCCTTCCAGTTAGAAGCATTAATCTCATTCTTGGGTGGGTGGTAGTCAGTAACATCGACGCCATTGAAACTTTTAATAGTCTCAGGCTTAAACAGTTCCTCAGCTGGTGTATAGACATTAATGTTCTGATCGGGGGTAAACCCTTCCAGATTAGGAAACTCGTATGCGTAGTACTGCCGTACCTGAGGTGCTTTGGCCAAGCGCACATTCACGCATTTCAAATACCCTTCTTTGGTAAATGAACGAGAGGATTCACTTGGTGCAAAGTCACCAACTTTGAGTTGATAAATAATTTTCATAAATTGCGCCCATAAAAAAACCCACCAAAAGGTGGATTTAAAATAATTTCATATAAATTTTAAAAAAATCTGCTAACTCTGAAGTACTTCATACACTCTGATCTTAGAAGTATCTAAATCAATCTCTGATTTACCTCTAATGAAATGTGTAACATTTCTTTTTTCTAACCATGCTAAATATTTCATTTCTTCAAACTTGTACTTCAAATAAGAATGAGCACATCTTTTAAACATCATTTTGGCTTCATCAAACGACATTTTTTGCCCAGGATTGTTATCCAAAGCGTCAAACTTAAACCCGTGTCTAGAATCAATTTGAAGAAGATTGAAATTATTTGCAGGATTGGTAAATTTCTTTTTCTCTGCCTTACTATAAGAAGGCTTCCATCCTTTATCGTGATGTTCAGAAATTGTCTCTAATGTTTCCATAATTTTATAAAGAACAACCCAATCTAAAGGCATAGAAAAGTATTTTAAAATCAAATAAAGACCGTAATTTTTGCGTTTCTGTGCTAAATACATTGAGCTATTTACTAAATTTACTCTTGAATTGTATATATATTGCTTATATTCATGAGTTCTTAGTTTATCTTTTAACGAGTCTCCAATATCCTGATATAATCCAAAATAGTATTCAGATTCTTCAAAATATAATGTTTGTCTATTTTGATCAAAAACACTCAAAACCTTAATAAAATTTACATCATCTTTATTCACAATTGTATAAAAACCCCTTAAAAGGCTGATTAATTCAACACCTATATTTAAAGCTTCTTTTATATTATTTATATTTCTGCAATGTACAGACTGAAACCTGTGATCATCAGAAGGGCAGTCATGCATAGATTGTTCTGTGTAAATATAAATATCATTAATATCCCACCCTCCCATATTCCAACTAGAAAAGAACTGTCTTTCTGGTAAATAGAAAATATATTTCTGCTCACCATTTAATGGAGAAAATCTCACACACGCCCCTACATTTGTCAAAAAAATTATATTTAAATTCAAAAATATAATTTATTCAATCAAAATATCATCATAATTTGGCAACGCTGTACAACGGCATTTTATCTTTTGTCCAGGATGTCCACCTTTAGGCGGTTTATCCCATCGAAAGGTTTTGCCATGATGGCTTCGACATAGTGGACGTACACGGTCATCGTTGGAATCTTGCCAATCGTATGATTCAACACCCAATGAAAGTTGACGAACTTGGTTAATTTGACCATTAATCTTACCCATCTGATCTGCAGCAATTAAACGTGCACGATAATCTGTCGACTGGCCAAGCTTTGCAATCGCCTTTGCCAGTTCCTCATTAGTCTGACCTGTCTGTAATGCATTAAGTACCAGCGCCTCAACCTTGTCGGCGTATTGGCTTGGGATTGATTTGATTAAAGAAACGTTCGCTTCAATACTGGTATCAACAACATCCTGAATATCTGAGGCACGATAGAACGGCGTAAGATCCACCCCGATAATTGACTTGGTATGCTCCGCAATCTGCTTATCAACTTCCTTACGGGTATCGTTGACAACTTTCGTAGCTACGGGCCTTGAGACCTCTACAACGTATTTTGTCAGCTTTTCCCGAAACGCCGTCATCATGTCAGAAAACCAAGCATCACCAATATTCTGGCCAACAGTAGGGATAACTAGATCCTTGGTCTGTTCCTGGCAATATTGGGAAATGGCCAGTAATTGCCGCATGTAGTAAAACTCAATACGGCGATTCACCTTTACTGGTCTTGGCTTGGTTGCCTTTCGTCCCTTCTTACGCTTTTTGGCTTCCTGCAGGTGGGGTTTCAATATCTGGATTATCGTCGTCATCAACATTCACCATTAATTCAAGCTGTTTGATATGCTTCTCATCGATCACAGAGTAGACCTCATCAATAACCAGCTGCCGTGCAATCTGAGGCTCTGTTATAACGCCCATTTCCAAATATTTAGCATCTCGTTCCGCATTGGCCTTTTCTACCTCAGCCCGAACTTTGGCATCAAGCTGCCACAATGGATTAAACACAATGCCAAGACCAGGTATCTGACGGCCAAATGTTGCCTGACAGATCACTGCCAATAGTCGCAACATGAAGGGTTTAAGCGTCCATATTTGTTTGGTGGCTATGCTGTCGTAATAGTTGCGGGTGTCATGCTCACCCGTAGCATTCATGCCTGCAGGTGATTGGCCAAATAGAATCGTGTATGGCATTTCGGCAGCACCAGACGTTTGAATTGAGAACTCGCGCATCATGTCGGGTAGCCCAGCAAAGTTATAAGATTTAGAGTCGTATTCCTCTTCTTTATCTAAAACGATCATGCCATTCAGGCTCTTTAACAGACCGACACTAAGGAATCGCTCAGCTACTGCCTTCATATCCTCTTTGATCTTATCCACCAGTCCTGGCGTACTAATCACATCGATTTTAGATTCATGGACCAAACTGGCAGATGCCTTTTTAACTGATGCGTGGTCTAGCAACTCCTCATACACTTCCTGCAGTACGCTTTGTGGCTCTTCGTTCACTACATCGGCATGACTAAATTTAATAAGACGACTGTGATGGATCCGTTGTGTCGATTGTCCATCTAGCTTGAGCTTATAAAACTCAGGTTGCTTAATCAGCCCGCCAGTTTTACTCGGGGGTAAATACTTAGTGGTGTCTGCCTCAATGTACTTTTTCTTAAGTACGGTGAAAAACTCCAAACGGCCTATGCCTAATTTATTCAACTCAAATGGCTGGTCCAAATTACCACCATCAACCGTGCCTAGCAGTACATAAGCAACACCGTACAAGCGTGATAACACCAAACTAGACAATAAGACACCATCCAGATTAAAACGCTTACATGCTTCCTCAAGCTTAGCCAGGTCATTATCCTGAATACTTTCATAGAACCAGCCTGCCCGTAACATATCACTGGCTGGACGATTCACAATCCGTTTGGCTAACCAATGTTGGTAGACCGCTTCAAGTTGATCATCTGGAATAATCTTCTTTACGAAATGCCCATGTGATGCCTTGTCACGCTCAGTACCAATATTGGAGACAAAATTTGTATAAGCCCCTGCATCGCCAATAGCATCGGGCTTTTTATTCTCAGCCATAATTTTTCCTAATCAAATACAGTTGGCTTGCTTGCTAATGAATCATTAATCGCATCAATGGTCGGATCCCATTGGTCGTCATGGTCATGTGTCCAATCAGCGGTCAACCCTTCAATCTCTTCTATGTAATTCAAAAGCCATGGCGCACTTGCGGGCAACCAGACACGGCGATCTTCAACATAGAGAATGACATCCATTGTCCGTGAGAGCTTATCCTCGTCACGCTGGATCGCCCTGATAGGCAATGTCGTTTCTTTAACAATAGTCTGAATTAATCCAGTACCACTGGCTTTATCCTCAACTGCCATATACCGAAGCTTGCCTATTTTAGTATTGCTTTCCTTATGCTTATTAATAAAGGACTTGGCCTCTTTTAATAATTGTGGAGCTTCCCATTTGCCGCGCTTTACATCAAGGACGTAGAGATTGTTGTCATAACCAAGACCAGCACAAAGGAACACGGAAAAGTCATTATGTTTTTTAACCTTCTGTGCCGTATCTGCCCAGATCCCACGCCATTTAAGTACTGGTAATTCCACGTAACGTGGGAACCACTCAGCCTTAACAAGATCACCACCTAGCTTTTTAGGTTGCTGCATATACTGGCTAGCAAATGTATAGCGGGAAACAATAGCGCCGTCCTTGTCCTCACCGCCTTTTTCAAGCTGCAGTAATGATTGAAGTGATTCTTTTAGTGGCCAATAGCTTTGGCGACCATGTTCATCACGCTCTACATCTCTTGGCACCTTCTCTTGTATATGCTCAGGTAATTTGCTGATGTAATCGTCATCGATCAAAGCAGGAATACAGATCTGCTCCCAGTCTCCAGGCACATTACCAGTCATCACAAAATTAGTTGGATCTTCAACGTGCAAACGCTGCATGATCAAAATAATTGGTGTATCTGACTTGGCTTTACGTGAGTTGACCGTATTCAGTATCTTACGATTGGCTTTCTTACGTGCCGATTTACTAAATGCATCCTCAGGTTTTAACGGGTCATCCAGAATGATGGCGCCAGTAAAGCCATTGTCTGCCAGTGTACCTGCACGGCGGCCAGTGACCTGTCCACCCATTGATGCAGAATAGACATGCCCTGCATCGTACCCATCAACAGTTGTTTTCCAGCTCGATTTGGCGTCTGTACTGGATGAAATCTTAACTGGCCATAGGCTTTGAAAATCCACCGATTTGACAATGTTTCGCGCTGTAGCGGATACATCTTCAACCAGTGACTGTGAATAAGACAAATACAGAAAGCGGGAACGTGCGTTACGCGCTAAGCCACGGGCAATAAGATTGGTTAATAATTCGGTTTTACCTGAACCAGGTGGAACGTTAATAACAAGGTTTTTAACTTTTCCTGATATGACCTGATCAATCTTGTCAGCAATGTATTCATGATGCCAATTGACGGAAAACTTAAAACCCATACGGGGCAAGAAAAAACGCCGTGTAAAGAATAAATGTTCTTTCTCACAGCGCTCTTGCTCTAACTGCATTTCAAGGAAGCTAGTATTTACTTTCGAGTTCATCCATTGCCTGCCTTATCTGTTCAGGCGTTGCTACAACATGGGTAACATGCTCAGGGTTAAGAGGCCCACCACTTGCACCAGTCAATTCAGTTTTATTTGTAAATTGCCCACCCATCTCCTTTGCTGCCTGTTCAGCCCATTTAGGGGTTAATACTGGATTATCAGGAAACTTTTCAACGAGCTGTTGCAATAACTGTAAACGGTAGCGTTTATTAGCAATTGGAATTGCTTCAAGCTCTTCATTGGCTTTGCGCCGATATTCAAAGAATTTATCGCTCAATTCCTGACTTAGGTCTTGTCCCGTTCTTTTAGTGGGATCGTAGGCTTCACACTGCTGAGGGCTAACGTCAATATTGAAAATATCTTTAACTGATTTGGATGTTTGTGTAGGAGTTTCAAACTCAGCAAGCATCCTCACGATGAACAGCTTCACCTTTTTGGTAATACGTGCCATTTCAACTATTCCATCCAAGTACATCCAAGAAGAATGGCAAAAAATTTACACCACCCTCAATAAGCATGTTCCACAGGCATGATATATATCAGCCTTAGCCACAGTCGGCAGTTGATTTGCAGCATTCACCATTTCTTGTACTTCCTTATTTGCTCCATAACGGCGAACTACGCCCGTGAACTCTTCTACATCATGTCCTTGAATCGATAAATTCGGTTTGCCCGTCTCACGATTGTACGAAGGTGTACCATATTGATCTTTCTTATGGGTGATGTGATAAAGCTCATGTTCAAGCAATGCACAGAAATCAACATCGTTTGCATGTTGGGCATAAGTTGCATCAATTGTAATTAAGTAATCAGGCAAATCATTGAACCATTGATAAAACTGTTCTTCCTGCCGTTCTTTCTTCCATCCACTGGCATTAATCATGATCTTTTCAGTTTGGCCAACCACAAACCGACCTTGCTTCTTAAATCCACCTTTAGCCCACATCACGGCGATCTGCGGATAGTAGAACGCCCCCAAGTGGGCATGATCAGGGTTAAAAAGCTTATGTTCAGGATTGAGAAATATAGACTTGATCCATCTCCATAATTCAGGTGCTGGTGCAAAGTTTGGTGTGTCTTGTGCAAAGATCCAATCTGGTGGGTACGGCCTCTGTTGAATTACAAATCCGACTTCGATCATAAATTTCAACCTTATAAATTAATAATCTTAAAAGTAAGTCAAATTACTACAAACAGTTTGAGTTTTTAACGTTGGTTCTATACATGGGTTTTTAAAATAAATATATAGCTATTAAATTAAATCAACGAGCATTTCAATTAAAATAAATTTAAAGT
>NZ_LRPD01000038.1:0-45425 GCF_001605865.1 Acinetobacter sp. NRRL B-65365
CCGCTCTGCCACGCTTCCAATGGCGGCTATAATATAAATAAAAGTTCGACTTGGCAAATCTTTTATTTAAAAACCTGCATCAAATGCTCAAAATAAAATCAACAAGCTGTATTTTTACGAATTTTCAGGCTTTTCATAGCGAATTGAGTTGATATACCACAATTTTTTGCCCAATGGTGTATGCACTTCCACTTCATCATCAACCTGTTTACCCAACAATGCACGTGCCATCGGTGACTCAATCGAAATATGTTGCGGATGGTGGTCATAGATTTCATCGACACCCACAAGACGCAATTTTTTTTGCTCCCCTGCATCATTTTCGATTTCTACCCAAGCACCAAAATAAACCTTGCCTTCTTGCTCAGGCACATAATCTACAATTTTTAATTCTTCCAGACGTTTGCCTAAATAGCGGACACGACGGTCTATTTTTCGAAGTAACTGTTTATTGTACTGGTAATCGGCATTCTCTGAGCGATCACCTAAACTCGCAGCCCAATTCACCTTTTTGGTAATTTCAGGACGTTCATCGTGCCAAAGTTTCTTGAGTTCGGCGACCAATAAATCATGTCCAGTACGCGTAATTAAATTCGATTTCATAGGCTTAAAAATACGTTAAAACAACATTCCACTTACAAGTTTTTGCATTGTATTCCTTATTTCGCCACGACTAAAGTGTATAAATTTTATTCTTTTTCGAAATCATGTATTTGTGATGCAATTCTCATATTTTTTTAATCCAAAATTTGACAATCACATTTTTGACGCTTAATATGCGCGCCTAAGTTTGTTTTTGTCTATTTTTTGTACGCCTTATAAATGTTGTGAAACATTTGCGTCTTTTTTTCCTTTAATCAATGTCATTTTGAATGACGTTCATGATTTGCCCACCCCTTATTGAATTTATCAACTTTTAAAAGTTAAGGCAGTGTATTGCTGAACTTTTAGGGCATAAATTACCTGTAGCGGAGACAACATGCACAGTAATTCAAGTTCTGGGTCTAGGCCTAGCCTTAACTCTTTATCTTCCACGCTCCCGTTTCAAGCATTAGCTTTAACTATTGCGGCTTTACCTTTCAACAGCTTGAATGCAGAAAAATCGCATCAATACAACACTGTTGTAACCACCAATGTCCTTACTGTCGTTGCAGTTGAAAGTCCAACAACAGTATTTAACGATGGTCAATTTTTACATGGCTTTGGCTATGATCTAGCACGTAACTATGCGCAAAGCCTGAATGTAAAACTTGATTTTAAAACTGTCCCAGACAATGCCACTGCATTAAAATGGGTTGCTCAGGGCAAAGCCAATCTTGCCATGACCACAGCAAACCTCGCTGCAATTGAAAACAAACAACTTGTTTCTTTTTCAGCAAGCTGTGGCGATCAGGCTAGCCTGAGTAAGAATGGTCTAAATCCCGAGTTAAACTGGGTATTTAAACAGGCAGATGATCCACTCACTTTAACAGCGAGTGGTTATGTATGTCAGAGTAAGCAGACGGGTACGACCCAACAGCTGGCTTCATTTTATAATCGTAATGTTGTGAAGCCAGAATCATGGTCAACGATTCAGAAAGATCTGAAACAACGCTTACCAATTTATAAAGCTAGCTTTAAACAAAGTGCATCTAGATACAATTTGGACTGGCACTTACTCGCTGCAATTGGCTATCAAGAATCTTATCTTAAACCGACCTCAGTCTCTCCCACTGGTGTTCGTGGTTTAATGATGTTGACCAATAGCACAGCTCAAGCCATGGGTGTGAGTAATCGTTCTGATCCGAACCAAAGTATTCAAGGCGGGGCCAAATATTTTGATCTGATGCTAGACCAGTTCTCGAATGTTCCATATCCGGATCGTAACTGGTATGCATTGGTGGCTTATAATATGGGCCCTGGCGCAGTCAGCCAGATCCAGAAGCGTATCCGTGCCCAAGGCAAAGATCCTAATCAATGGGTCAACCTATATGATCACTTGCAGCGCAATCAGGCGCGTAATGGTCGTTATAAGCAAGCGCTACAATATGTCACGCGTATTCGTACTTATTTAGAGCACATCAAAACCAATAGTCGTATTGATGTCTAAATTTAAGGCAATAAAAAAGCTTACCTCAGGGTAAGCTTTTTTATAGGGAAAGGATTTAAGCAGTTTGCTCAAGTACTTTCTTGAATAAATCTTTTTGCTCTTGGCTTGGCTTCGCTGTTTGTAAAGCCATAAGCTGAGACATATCACCTTGAACCTTGATTTTACCAGTCATGAATGCTTGCATTGCAGCAGCCATGTCAAACTCAAGGAATACTTTACGTAAAGTTTCAGCATCCATGTTCAAAGTTGTTTTAGCATTTGAAGATAAACCTTTTTGGATTTTACCCGCATCTAAAGCTAACTCTGTATTACCAGCTGCATCTGTTACAACCAAGTTAATCGCTAAATTCGCAAGCGCAGGTGGCAAGTTTAAATCACCAGCTTCAGCAGTAAGTTTTTCAACAGTTGCAAACCAATCATCAGTTAAAAATGCAGCCATGATTATTCCTCAAATGTATTTGTTCAATTTCTTGTGTCATCTATCCAGACGACATCTCATGAAGCAATTTGCTTGTGCCCTGTTATAGCATGTAATTTTTATTTTAGGCTATGATTTTTTGTACGCGGGATTCAATTTTTAAATTTTTTATAAAAAAAAGGTACTTAACCAGTACCTTTTCAAAAAGTTTTACACTTTACTCTGCTGCAAAACTCAGGTTGACCACATCAAGACGGTTCTTCATCTCTTCTGGATCCTTCATATCAAACTCGCGTTGACCATCTAAAGCTTCAAAGTCGAATAACTCACGATCTGCCAATTGCGATGGAGAAACGTTCTGTAACGCACCGAAAATGCTGTGCAGACGTTTTGGATGTTGCTTGTCCCATTCACGTAACATGTCATTGATAATGGCACGCTGTAAGTTTTCTTGCGAACCACACAAATTACATGGAATGATCGGGAACTGACGTAATTCAGCATACTTGATGATGTCCTTCTCTTCGACATAAGCCAAAGGACGGATCAAGATATTCTTTTTATCAGAAGATAGAAGTTTTGGCGGCATCGCTTTCAAACTGCCACCATGGAATAAATTCAAAAAGAATGTTGCCATGATGTCATCGCGATGGTGACCCAACGCCACTTTAGTCGCGCCGATTTCCTGTGCAAAGCCATAGAGTGAGCCACGGCGTAAACGTGAGCATACCGCGCAATAGGTCTTACCTTCAGGCGTTAAACGCTTGGTAATGGTATAGGTATCTTTTTCCAGAATGTAATATGGAATATTGTTCTCTTCCATATAACGTGGCAAGACATCTTCAGGGAAACCTGGCTGTTTCTGATCTAGATTGACCGCCACAACATCAAAGTTAATTGGCGCAATACGCTTGAATTGCAACAAGATATCAAGCATGGTATAGCTGTCTTTACCACCAGACACGCAGACCATGACCTTGTCACCCTCTTCGATCATGTTGTAATCACGAATCGCATGCCCCACCTGACGACGAAGTTTTTTCAACAGGCGATAATACGCCGAACTTGTCGGAAGCTCTGGCTTGAAATTAAATCCTTGGTTGGACTCCACTGGCGCGTACATAGACGTGATTTACTCATAAACAAAAATACCGCGCGATTTTATCTCATTCCGAAAAAATGCGCATCTAAAGAATTTTTCAATTTCTTTCAATCGTCATATTTCAGTTTCATACTGGTAAAATTCTGATCAAAATAATCCAGAATGGCCTAGATCGCTTATATTTCAAACTTTTCCACAGTTGTCCACAAAAGCTGTGGATAAATTTGTGGATTTCTTAGCTATTGACAAACTGCTTTTATCTTAAAATAAGGCTTCCCATTAGATTGATCATTTTTTAACCAATCATTTTATTCAATTAAAATCAATAACTTATATAAGTCAAGACTTACTTTTTAAAAAAAATATTTTAATTTTTTTTGCTGAACATTCGAACAAATTGACTTGATTTTTGTCTGACACTAAAAAATAAAAAAATTGTAGCAAAAGATCTTTTTTTACATTTTTTTGTTAAACTGCCACATGAAACTTATGCTCATCCTTTCGCGAATATTATAACGATGAACAAAACAACTTATTTTTTTGCTGTTTGCTTGGGAACAATCGGTTTTTTTAATGGTACAGCATCAAGTTATGCTGGGCAGACGATTTATCAATTTAAAGATGATAATGGTACAACGCTACTCACCAATAAGAAGAAAGCAGAGTACAGTCATTTAAAAGTCGTTAAAGCAACTTATTATCCCGACAGTAATATTCATAGCTATAGTAACTGGGGTGCAAGTGAAGCCTCTGTACTGCCAAGCTATAGTCGCAATAAAAATGCATTTGACCAACTGATCCGTCAGGCCGCTCAACAGCACGGGATTTCTGAAGGCTTAATCAAAGCGATCATGCATACCGAGTCTGGATTTAATATCAAGGCTCGCTCTCCTGTGGGCGCTCAGGGTCTTATGCAGCTTATGCCTGCTACAGCCCGCCGATTTAATGTCAGTAATGCTTATGATCCGCAACAAAACATTTTTGGCGGTGCCAAGTATCTAAGCTGGTTACTGAAACGTTTTAATGGTAATACCCAATTGGCCATTGCTGCCTATAATGCGGGTGAAGGCAATGTAGATAAATATGGCGGCATTCCCCCATTTCGTGAAACGCAAGATTATGTCCGTCGTGTCACCAGCCGTTATCAAAATCTCTATGCATCTGGCTTAGGCACTTTTACAGATTCAAGTAACAACAACCAAATACTGGCTCAGTCAGCCAATTACAGCTCATCATCCAATAATATTGTCGAACCGCCTCCAGCGCCTAAGCAATATAACCGTCAGATCATTACCCTGGCAGATGGTACCTTTACCGATGCCCCATCTGGTACCTATACCACCACCAATGCCACTGCATCGGCCCGAATACGTCTCAGTGATTAACAATTCAGGCCATCCATTCTCATAGAATGATTTTGCCTGCTATTTTTTAGACAAAACAGCTTTTAAGTCCCTGTTTCACAGCCAGTTCATAATTTTATTGACTAAATGTATCTACGCCCATTTTTTTCTTGAATTTTTAGGGTTCGCCCTGCATATTAGCGTTATGATTTATAATTTATAAATCAGATCACTTTTTCTTTATAAGAGGGTTTTCTCAATGATGCGGATTGGTTTGTTCTTGCTAACCAACCTCGCGGTACTGGTTGTAGCTGGCATTATCTTGTCACTCTTCGGTGTCGGTAGTTACCATGGCGCGGGTGGCTTGAATCTAGGCAACCTACTGGTCGTCTGTTTTGTCTTTGGTATGGTGGGTTCTATTATTTCCCTATTCATGTCGAAGTGGATGGCTAAAAAAACCACTGGGACAGAATTAATTGACCCAAATGCACCCCGTAGTCAAGCAGAAGCTTGGTTATTACAAGAAGTGGCGCAATTATCTCAACGTGCAGGTATTAACATGCCTGAAGTGGGTATTTTCCCTTCTTACCAATCCAATGCATTTGCGACAGGTTGGAATAAAAATGATGCTTTGGTAGCTGTTTCAACAGGTCTACTCGAGCGTATGAACAAAGATGAACTTCGTGCTGTACTGGCTCACGAAATCGGTCACGTTGCAAATGGTGACATGGTGACCCTTGCGCTGATCCAAGGTGTCGTCAACGCCTTCGTGATGTTCTTTGCACGTATTGCAGGTGATTTCATCGACCGTAACGTATTTGGTCGTGAAGATGGTGAAGCACCAGGTCTTGCTTATTTTGCCATTACGATTGTACTCGACATCGTATTCGGTATTTTGGCTTCTACCATCGTGATGTGGTTCTCTCGTCAACGTGAATATCGCGCAGACGAAGCTGGCGCACGTTTAGCTGGTAAACAGGCCATGATTTCTGCCCTACTTCGCTTACAAGCAGAGTCAGAAATGCCAGATCAAATGCCGAAAGAAATGAAAGCATTTGCGATTACGGAAGGTAAGGAACAAGGCTTTAGCTTAGCGGCTTTATTCCAGACCCACCCAACCATTGAACAACGTGTTGCTGCATTACAGCAATTAAACGTTCAATAATCAGTATCAGATAAACGATAAAGCCTCCACAATGGAGGCTTTATTTTTGTCTAATCATCTAGTGCGATTGGAAGGATTGATAAAATTGCCACAGATAACTAAAGCCAGCCCATACCGCCAGCACCAGTAATATCACCACCGCAATTCCCAATAGATCTGGAATTCGTAACCAGATCCAGCTCACCACTGGATTACGCCAAAAGGCAGAAGTTTTCTGTTTTTGCTCAAGTGACTCATGCAGGAATGGATGAACCACATGAATATCGCTGTGTACCTGATATTCATCACGAATATGTGCATGCACAATCTCAAGCGTCTTACGGCTCGGACGTATAAATACGTCAAATACGGTCCCGACAATCGGTACGAAGCCAACCAGCATATCCATGATCGCCAGTTTCACCACGCCTTTGAGCTTATGTTGTGGTACACCCACTTCTCTGGCTTTTTTAAAGGCATATAAAGTCAGGATAAAACCAGCAATATCTCCGGCAAACGGAATGGTGCTCAATGCAGCATCCGCCCCAACGCCCTGCTTGGTAAATGGTATGCGAACCAAGCTGTCCATAGTATTGGCGAATTTTGCCAAATCACGCTCGACCGCGATGGCTTGCTGCTGAGTTAGTTTTTTTTGTTCTGGATAATCAGTCATTCACTCAACCTAAAAACGATGTTTATCCTTGAGAATAAAGTAGTTTTTAGGTTTTGTCGGTACAATTATTATTACGGCCTAGAATAAAATCATCGAGGCGATAAATAAGTAAACGATTACGCCTGTTGCATCACAAATCGAAGTGACCAGAGGCGCTGAAGCACTGGCTGGATCAAGCCCTGCTTTATTTAAAATAAAAGGTAAGCTCATCCCGATCAGACAACCCATCAACACAATCCCCATCATGCTTAATGCAAGGACTAGAGCCACCATTTCGTCACCACGGAAATAACCCAGTAGTGAAACAGCCACCGCCATGGTTCCACCTAAACACAGAGCGACCAGACTTTCCCGACCTAGTAACGAGAACCAGTCTTTAAATTGAACATCTCCTGTTGCCAAAGCACGGACCATCAATGTGGAAGATTGGGAACCCGCGTTTCCGCCACTCCCCACCAGCAATGGCAAGAAGAATACCAGTACCAGATTCTGCGCAATGACATCTTCATAATGCGCAATCCCGATCCCAGACAATAAACTTCCAAACACCAAGAAAACCAACCAGAACACGCGTTTCTGGTAGAGCTGTAAAATCGGCGCAGATTTAATACTGAGTTTGGATGATGCATCAACCGCCCCGACTTTTAAGAAGTCTTCAGTGGCCTCTTCACTAGCAACATCCATCGCATCATCGTAGGTCACGATCCCGACCATCATGTCATGGTGGTCAATAATTGGTAGTGCCAATAGATCATAACGTGCAATAGTTTTGGCGACTTCATCCTGATCGGTATCGACATACGCGGTCAGGACATTGGTTTCCATCAACTCATTAATATTCTGTTCTTCAGCCGCCAGAATTAACTGTTTAAGAGATAAAACCCCAAGGATTTTTCTGGCCTGATCCAGCACATAGGCAAAATAAATCGTTTCAGTATCTGGCGCTTCCAGACGCAACATTTTAATCGCATCTTTCACGGTGATATTCGGCTTAAGCGTGGCGTATTCAGAACTCATGATCGCCCCTGCTGTTCCTTCCAGATAAGAAGAAAGTTGGCGAATATCTTCCCTTTCAGCCTGAGCTAAAGCAGGCAATAAAGTATTCTGTTGCTCCTGATCCAGACACTTGAACACATCGGCGCGCTTATCCGAAGACATCTCGCCAATAATCTCTGCCAGAATATGTCTCGGCATGGCTTTGGCAAGTTTGACCTGTTCATTGGGCGGAAGATAAGAGAAAACGTAGGCACGCTCAGGTAAATGGGTGAGCAATAGTTGGCTTTGCTCTACAGAGAGCTGGGTTAAGACATCGGCAATATCCACTGCCCGAAAAGTCTGTACAGATGCGAGTGCAAGTTCAATATGATTATTTTTGAGCGCGTCGCTTAATAGATATAAAAAATTATTGTAGCTCATGTCAGCCTCTTCACTACAAATGCTCTGCAATGAAGAACTACAAGCAGCTTATGAGTTTACTGCTAAATAGAAAGCTTCATGCAGATTTTGATGAATATAAAAATGTGTAATCTGGGATAAATTACAACTCTGCGTGTCCATTTAGGCAATCAAACCTCATTAGACCGTTTATACGGCACGGCAATACTACAAATTTTTTTTAATATTCTCAACTTACTCAACAAAAATGAACAATTCCTGTCTGATCTTAATCAAGGAATCATTCATTTCTGTTGAGGTACTGAAGCCATTTTATTGAATGGCTTCAACCTTTTGTTTAGGCTTAAACCAACTGGTCACCAATACATACATAAAAGGAATGAAGATCAGTACCAGTATCGTACCAAAAACAACCCCGCCAAATACGCTATAACCAATTGCCTGTCGGCTCAACGCGCCCGCACCGCTCGAAAACATAAGCGGGATAACACCCGCACCAAAGGCAATCGAGGTCATCAAAATTGGACGTAGACGTAAGCCTGCTGCACGTAAGGCGGCTTCCAGTGGCGCCTGACCCTGTTGTTGCAGACTGGCTGCGAACTCAACCATTAAAATGGCATTTTTACATGACAAACCAATCGTGGTAAGTAAGGCAATCTGGAAATAAATATCGTTGGCAAATCCAAACAAATAACTGAATAAAATCGTTCCACCGACACCTAGAGGAATTGCAGCCATCACCACAGATGGAATTGACCAGCTTTCATAAAGTGCTGCAAGACACAGGAAAATAAAGGCGACAGAAATCAGATAGAGCCAGATCGCCTGATTACTTGATTCCTGTTCCTGATAGGATAATCCGCTCCACGCCAATCCAACATCAGGCATTTTATCGACTAGTCCCTGAATGGCCTGCATCCCTTGTCCACTACTGAAACCACTGGCTGCATCCGCTTCTGCGCTAATTGCTGGATAGCCCATAAAACGTTCTAGCATTGGTGGGGCACCTTGCCATCCAATCTGACTAAACTGTGAAAATGGCACCATTTGTCCATTGGCATTTTTCACATACCAGTAATTGAGATCTTCTGGCTTAGAACGGTATGGTGCATCACCTTGTAAATACACGCGCTTGATCCGACCACGATCAATAAAGTCATTGATATAGCTACCGCTCCAAGCCGTCGATAAGGTGCGATTAATTTCACTGACATTTAGGCCATGTATCATTGCCGCTTTATGGTCAATCTTGATATTCAGAACCGCCTGATCGTCGTTGCCTTTTTTATCCAGATTGTCAACGGAATCCAGTGCATTGCCCTGTTGCTGTAAATCCTGAAAAGAAGCTAACAGACTTTGTCTGCCCAAACCCTTGGTATCCTGTAGCCAAAAATCGATCTTATCCGAGTTACCTAATCCTCGAATAACAGAAGGCATTAACACCATAATGCGCGCCTGATTATTCTGCGAAAAATACTTCATTGCACGCGCACGAATTTGCTGGGCACTATTTTCCGCCCCCTTTCGATCATCCCAATGTTTTAATGAAACAAAGGCCTGCCCAAGATTTTGTCCAGTTCCCGAAAAATTGCGTCCATGAATCACCATCACCCCATTTAAGTTGGCCTTTTCATGTTGGAGAAAATAGTCGGAAATATATTTGCCGACTTCTTCCGTTTTACTCATCGGTGTCCCTTCTGGTAAACGGAACTGCACCCCTAAAGTTCCCTGATCTTCTTGAGGTAAAAAGCTGGTTGGCAACTCACGATAGACCCAGACAAAACCGCCAATCAGGATTGCGATACCAATCAAGGAAATACTTTTTACACTGATGACTTTCTTAGACACGTTCAGATAACGTGTTTTGATATAGTCGAGCCCGTTATTAAACATAACCGCCCAACGCGCTTGCTTATGTTGGGGTTTCAGCAAAATGGCACATAAAGCTGGTGTCAGGATCAAGGCCACCAATAAAGACAGTCCCATTGCAACCACTAAGGTAATGGAGAACTGTCGATAAATAATGCCTGTCGCACCGCTAAAAAAGGACATCGGGATAAAAACGGCGGTCAGCACTAAGGTAATCCCGACCAATGCACCACTAATTTCCTGCATCGATTGAATAGAAGCCTCTTTGGCACTGAGCTGCTGTTCATGCATGAGACGTTCAACGTTCTCAACCACAACAATCGCATCATCGACCAACAAACCAATCGCCAGCACCATAGCAAATAAGGTCAATGTGTTAATACTCATGCCTAAAACGGCCAATACCGCAAAAGTACCTAAAATCACCACAGGAACGGTGATCGCAGGGATCAAGGTCGCACGCCAGTTTTGCAAGAAGATGAACATCACCAGCACGACCAGACCGATGGCTTCAATCAGAGTGGACACCACTTGTGACATAGATTCTTTAACAAATGGCGTGTCATCTCGTGGATACATCACGAAATAGCCTTCTGGTAAAGTTTTTTCCAGACGGGCAACTTCTTTATACACCGCATCGGCGACCTGCGTCATATTGGCGCCAACACTCAAAGACAGTGAAAGACCTGACCCTGGATAACCATTCAAACGGTTAAAAACCTGATAATTTTCTGCCCCGATCTCAACACGCGCGACATCTTTTAAATAGATAAAACTGCCATCACTATTAGCTTTAATAATAATATTTTCAAATTGCTCAGGCGTTCGAAGCAACGAGCCTGCAGTGACTTTGGCATTCAAGTATTGATCACTTGCTGCAGGTAAATCTCCAATCGCACCAGCAGCCACTTGTGTATTCTGATTTTCGATCGCAGTTCGGACATCACTGACTTGAAGCTGATAACGTTCCAGCCGTTGCGGGTCCAACCAGATCCGCATGGCATATGGCGAACCAAATACACTGACTTCGCCAATCCCTTCGATCCGGCTCAGATTCAGTTCAAAATTATTGGTAATATAATCTGAAATATCAAGATTGGTTGATCGGCCAGATTTGTCACCGACCCCAATCACCAAAAATGAATCACTCAAAGACTTACGAACATTGACGCCTTGTCGTTGAACATCATCAGGAAGACGGTTAATCGCACCATTAACGGCATTTTGTACCTGAACCTGTGCCTGATCCGGATCGGTACCTTGCTCAAAGAACAAACTGATTCGGCTATTACCACTGGCATCACTGCTAGAACTAAAATAAAGCAGATGATCAATGCCTTTAATTTGTTGCTCTAGAACCTGCGTCACACTATCTTCAACCGCTTGGGCATCAGCACCACTATAGTTAGCCGCAACAGTAATTCGGGGAGGAGCAATATCGGGATAACGTTCTACAGGCAAATTTAAAATTGCAAATAGGCCAACAGCCATCACAATAATTGCCAGTACAGTCGCAAAGATAGGACGATGAATAAAAAACTTAGATAGCATGGCTGTTTATTCCATTAGCGAAACAGTCAATTTTTCAAAAAGATAGGCAAATACAGGCACTTTTCAGAATATGATCATTACCGAGCTTACAGGCAAACGCCATCCCTATTAACATATCATTTCAAAAAGCGTAAATTGCGGAGAAATAATGAATTTCAGGTTATTCGCAATAAAAATTAATGCGTTAGCTTTGCAATAATTCAACAGCTTAACTGTGCTAATCAATTTAATTTGCTGTGCAATCAAAGACTTCTTAATTTTGAATTGACACGTCCCCCACTTAAACCGATATTAGCACGCTTAGTTAATCTCCCCCCATTGTATTAGGCATATATGAAGGCCAGCTTAAAAAACTTGAATATTCTGCTGCTGATCTTACTGCCAGCCTTGATCACAGGCGGCTTATTGATTGCAGTTGGTAATCTATCTGATGGTTTAAGACTTGGCTTTTTATCATTGCCTGGTGTGCTTTTTATTTATCTGGCGATTAGCAGACAAAAAATCTATTGGTATATCCTTGCGATTATCTGGTGGTTTTTGGCTTGGTTAGATGCCTTGCTTCGCTCAAGCACATGGCTTTTATTTAATAGTGATAATGAAGCCTATTTCATTATTGAGGCACTTGCCAATACGAATCGTCAAGAGAGTCTGGAGTTTTTTCAGCTTCATCTTGGCACAATGCTCACTGTGGCGGCAGGACTATTTGCCTTAGTCATCTTATATAGTGTTGCTGTTTTCAAGCTGGTTAAACCGATTCATTTTAGCCAACTCTGGCAAAGCCGTATTTATCGTGGCTGTATTATTTTACTGATCTTACTGGCAACCACCAGTTATCTGATGAAACCATCACGCAAGGTACACCCAATTGTGTTCTGGACTGACTATCAGGCCAAAATTCAGGATTTCAAAGATCGAATTAAACAACATAAAAATGTTCATCAACAATGGGACAAAAGTGCCAAGCAGAATCTGGTACTGACAGAACAGGCTAAAGGTAAACAAACTCATGTACTGGTACTTTCTGAAAGTTTAACCAGTTTAAATCTAGGCGTCTGCGGCTACCCACGCAATACCACGCCTGAGCTGGCAAAACGACTGGATGAGATTAAGGTCTTTTGTAATGCTTTCTCTCCTTCACCGTCTACAATCAATGCATTACGTGTACTGTTAACCGAAAGCCCTGCTTCAGAACATAATAAATATTCATCTGAAAGTGTATTGGCCTATGCACGAGCAGCAGGATATAAAATTTACTGGCTCAGTAATCAGGACGATACTTACTTATCTTCTTTATTCGGTTCCTATGCCGATAAAGCAGTCTATAAAAACAAACGCTCTGGTCGTAGTAGCACCTCGTTGGATGAATCACTCATTCCAGAGTATCAACAAGCTCTTGCCGATCCTGAGCCGAAGAAACTGATTATTCTTCATCTTATCGGTGCCCATCCAAACTATAAAGAGCGTTATCCAGCTGCCTTTAACTGGTTTACAAGTGAAAGTAACGATGCCGTAGAAACTGATCTAAAAAATAGAGATATTGATCCGTGGATTCGTTCATTGCGCAATGACTATGATAATGCTGTCTTATATGAAGACTCATTACTCAGTCAATTTCTTGATGATTTAAGAGCAGATGCTACATCAGATTTTAGATCTTTTACTATGGTTTCTGATCATGGCAATGAAGTCGGACATGAAATTGATTATGCAGGCCATAGCCCAAATACCAAAGCAGGATATCAAGTGCCTGTGATCATGTGGTCAGATCGCTTAAAGAGTACCGGTGTAGATCAGAAAAAGACTTTAAATACCGCTGAACTAGACAATAATCTGATGCGCATCATGGGACTGAAAGACAAATCATCCCCATCTCAAACCTATTGGCTTGATGACAATTATGATTTCACGCCAGAAGCCAGCTGGCCTTATTGGAGGAAATAGCTCGTAATTATCTAATTGTTTTTGAATCCAGTTTGGACCCAAGCTCAAACTGGATTTTTTATTTCAGTGTGACTGCTTTTAAAATTCTTAATATTTTCATAAAACCATCATCTCATTGTCATGTGTTTGATAACTTCAATGCTCAAACTAGCGGCTTGAATAAAAAACACATGAGCTTATCTATGTTTAAAAAAGCAGTTCTTTGTCTGAGCCTGATCAGCCTTGCTGGTTGTAATGATGACAATAACAACCAAAACAATACCAAACAGCCTGATTACCAACTTCCTAAAATTCTAGTGATAGGACATCGCGGTGCCAGTGCATTACGCCCAGAACATACCCTTGCCTCTTATCAAAAAGCGATTGATGACGGCGCTGACTTTATTGAGCCAGATCTGGTTTCAACCAAAGATGGGATTCTAGTTGCCCGTCATGAAAATGAAATTGGGGGTACCACCAATGTTTCAACCCTGCCACAATTTGCAGACCGTAAAACAAACAAAGTGATTGATGGAACATCTTTTAATGGCGGTTGGTTTACTGAAGACTTTACATTAAACGAATTACAACAACTGAAAGCACGTGAACGTATTCCACAATATCGTCCTGAAAACCAGAAGTATAATGATCTCTATACTATTCCGACATTAGAACAAATCATTGAACTTGTAGACGCACATTATAAGAAAACTGGCAAAATCATTGGTCTTTATATCGAAACCAAACACCCGACCTATTTTCAAAAACAAAATTTGGCAATGGAAGACACACTTCTTAAAACGCTATCTAAATATAAATATACTCGAGATATCGCACCGATCTATTTGCAGTCTTTTGAAGTGGGCAATTTAAAATATTTAAAAAACCAGTTAGATCTACACAAAAGCGTGAAACATGCTCAACTGATCCAGCTTTATGATGCTCCTGATACTCAACCTGCTGATTATGTAGCAGAGAATAATCCAAAAACCTATGCAGATTTGGCAACAGCAAGTGGTTTAAAAGATGTTGCCACCTATGCCAATGGCGTCGGTCCATGGAAAGTCTATGTCTTTAAAGATGACGCAATGACTAAAACCACGTCCTTTGTTAAAGATGCACATCAAGTCGGCTTAAAAGTACATCCATATACTTTCCGTCCTGAAAATAATTACCTACCAGCGACGTTAAAATGTAGTGCAGATAAAGCCAAAGAAGCAGAACGTTGCGCAACAGGCTCAATCAAGGAAATGCAGCTGTATTTCAAAGCAGGTGTGGATGGTATCTTTACCGATGATCCAGCACTGGGTCGCCAAGCAGTACAAAGTTATCAAGCCACTGCAAAATAAATCTTGTTTCTAAAGAAGGGCAGCCTATGCTGCCCTTCTTTATGCATGGCCAAGTTGTTTTTGTTTGACCTGTTCCCATTGCCACCAGCCATAAGCAGCCAGCCCGACAAAGGCAGCATATAAAGCCGCGGTTAAAAATAACTCTTTATAACTAAACATCCCGACATAGAAGATGTTGACGAAGATCCATAAGATCCAGGTCGCAATATGTTTACGACTGGTCCAGTAAGTTGCCAATAAACTAAATGCCACTAGTTGCGAATCCAGCATTGGTACCGCAGCATCAGTAAAATGCTTGAGAATAAGACCAAACAGGAAACCACCCAGTACGGCGAGACCGAGTTGCAGAAGTACAGTTTTGATGGCAATCGTTTCAATCCGAATCTCATGATCTTGGCGTTTGCCTTTTAACCAATAATAAAAGCCATAAACATTCATCAGAATAAAGAAGAATTGTAGAAGTGTTTCTCCATATAATTTGACCGTAAAGAAAAAACAGGCATACAGCGCACAGGCAATAAAATTAAACCACCAACACCACATATTCCGTCGGATGGTCAAAGTTACACCAATAACACTAATAATCACTGCAATAATTTCTAGAGGAGACAAGAGCACACTTCTTTCATAATTGAATGGCATTATTATGGAAAAATATTCAATTTAAGCAATCACAAATTCTGCCTTTGCACTGATTATATTTTTATCTTTATTTGAGAAAATGCCTATTTTTCAAGCAGGCCCTATGCTATAAAAGATCAGAATCATCTTCGAATGTCTTATATGTTTAAGCCTAAAGTTTCCTCTCCACACCCGAATGCGATTGCGCATGACATTGCTGTCTATGCGGTATGGCGACGTGTCTACGCGTTACTGCGAGGGGACTTTATGTATTTCAGATGATGACACTCTAAAACATCAATTGAATTCAAAGGTCGCCTCTGTAGCGACCTTTTTTATTGTCTTAATTTTACCGTTGTTATAACAGGAATTATGCCATGACACAGTTACCCGAAAAGAATGTTCTCTCCATGCCACAGCTACAACCGGCTGTAGCCCCTGTCACCCCTCGCCTTGCTACAGTCGGTCAATTCATTGCCGTGGTGCTTATCTGGTCTTTCACACCTTTAGCTGCCGTCTGGACAGTGCATGAAATTCATTGGGCTTGGGGATTATTCTTGCGATTTAGTCTTGCTATTCCACTGGCATTGGTATGCCTGCTTTATTTTCGCTTGAAACTGACGATCAATAAAACTGCGCTGCTGAGTTATGGTGCAGGGGCTATTGGATTGTTCGGCTCCATGACCTTTTGTTATCTGGGCGCAACACGCGTGTCTTCGGGCATGATCTCGATTATTTATGGCACAGCACCGTTATGGTCTGGGCTAATCGCAGTGTTTATTCTAAAACGCGAACACTTCCTTAAACGTCAATGGTATGGACTTACTCTAGCTATTTTTGGGCTCTTTCTCACCTTAGGGATTGGTGCAGCACATATCCAGCTAGATACGCTCGGTGTCATCTATGAAATAATCGCAGTGTTGCTCTATGTCCTGTCCATGTTTGCAGTTGCACAGATTGGTGCGGGAATTCACCCGATTATTCAAACAACAGGTTCCACTATCGTTTCATGGTTGGGATATTTGTGTTTATTACCATTTTTCCTTAGCCATGCCCCCACCCAGCTTCCGAGTCTGCAAACAGGCTTAGCCTTGTTATATAGCGCATTATTTTCATCAGTACTGGCCATGATTTTTTACTTTCATTTAATCCAGAAACTAAACCCGACCACGGTGATGCTAATTACAATCTTAACACCCGTACTTGCAACTTGTTGGGGGATATGGTTCAACAACGAACCTTTGAGTTCGCATCTGGTCATTGGGCTGATTTTTTTATGCTTCGGCTTATTTCTTTATGCTTATCGTCGAAAAGAAGGTGTAGATTAGGTTTTAAAACTGGCAGGTCAATCAATACGGCCTGTCAGCAATAGTATCTATCAACAGGGCACAGTAAACTATCTCAATCACATCGTGATTTCTCAAAGATTTGCTCAAGGATGAAATAATCTATGCGTTCTTACGTCTTCTGGCTCTGCTCCAGTTTGTTGTTTGTCTTGCAAGGCTGTGTACATGCCACTTCACAATCAGCATCTGTTACAGGCAAAAGCGTCGAGCTAAAACAGCGCTATTATCAGGCAAAAACAACGGCACCTGATGGAACTGTACTGGCCTTTACGGTTTATCAACCCCATTTAAAACCAGGCCAGACTGCGCCTTTAATTCTGCATACGCATGGCTTTGGCCTTTCTCGGATGAAACGACCAGAACTGAGCTTATATGGTTTCCTCTTGCCAACAGGACAGGTCGCAAAAACAGCATGGAAAAATGGCTATTGGGTGATGAGTTATGACCAACGTGGTCACGGCGATAGCCAAGGGAAAATTCGTCTGACTGATCCAGAAAAAGAAGCCCAAGATGTCATCACCATGATGAATTGGGCAGAAAAAAACTTGCCGCAACTGGCAACAAACCAACACGGTGTGCGAACAGGCATGATCGGTGAGTCGTATGCTGGTGGCGTGCAATATATTGCTTCGGCGCTTGATCGCCGATTACAGGCCATCGTTCCTGTCACCACTTGGTATGACATCATGAATAGCCTTGCACCGAATGGTGTACCGAAAAGTAACTGGATCGGTTTTCTCAACCTGATTGGGGATTGGTGGAACTGGAATAAGTTTGATCCCGAACTCAAACAGGCTTATCTTGAAACGCAACAAGGTCAACTTAAAACATCGACCTATAATTTTCTAAAAACTCATCAAGCCAGCTGGTTTTGCAATCACGCACAGGCACCTCAAGCCGATGCACTGATTATTCAGGGTTTTAGAGACATTCTATTTCCATTTAACGAAGGCGTAAAAGCAGCCCAATGTATCCAGCATGCTCAGCATGAAGTTCATTTGATTGGCGTACAGGGCGGACATTTGCAGCCTTTTGCACAGCATTCTCCTCGAGGCAATACGCCATTTTGGTATATTGGTAAATCAGTGAGCTGTGGTGATCAGCAACCCTATAACCTGCAAAAAACCATATTGGTCTGGTTCAACCAAAAGTTGAAAGATCAAGTACCCACAACGACCTTACCAGAAGTATGTGTGGATCAAAGTCCTGTAACAACCTTAAATGATCTAACCGCAACAAATGCTTATAGATTGAATAAAACATGGATAACGCCGACTGCAACTCAAGCAGTATTTGTGCCCATCCATACCGCGACCCAGCGCAGTTATATCACTGGTGCTCCACTACTCTCTTTAAAGGTAGAAGCACCATCTAAAGTAGATCCGACCCTATTTATCTCTGTTGCCATTAAATCCAAAGTCACAGGAAAATATGACGTTTTAAATGATCAAACTGCGCCGTTTAATGCGGTCCGAAAACAAAGTTATGATCAGATGATTCACGGCACAACTCAACTGGATGCACAACATTCCACGATTGAGTTACCCAGTATCAATGGGCAATTGAATCAAGGCGATACGCTCGGTTTACTCATCAATACACAGAGTATTTATTATCAGAAAATAAAACAGCCTAAAATTGAAGCATGGATTTCAGGACAAATTGTTTTACCTAAACTTTGGAGTGAAGCTGCTTCAAAATAATTACTTTTATAAAAAAACCAGCGAGAGTGAATTCTACCACTCTCGATTGGCAATCAATTCTTCCATTTCAATATCCAGATAACCAACATCTTGCACCACCATCATCATGGCTTCAGCAATATAATCTGCGGCAGTGTCATCTAAACTTGAATCCAGATCTTCAAATTGCGGTTTCATTTCGTTAATTTCGATCATGGTTTGATGTGCAAAACGATAGATTTCCGTTTCAGATAAGTCAGTCCGGCTCACCTTTTTTGAAAACTTCTGGATATGCTGTTTCACTTCAGCAACGAGAATATCGGGATAATATTCATCGTCAAACATGGGGAGGAGTAAATCTTCAAACATAAAAAATAATATGCCAATAAAACGCCATGCTTATAACATAATCTAACCAAAATCACGATATTTAGATATAAAAAAAGCGGTTTTTCCGACCGCTTTTTTTAGCTTATCCAACTCTAATCCTTTTTCGCACTTAAGCTTTTGGCAATCTTCGCCAACTCGACAAACTCCTCTCGCATTTGATAAGGATCAGGTTTCGCTGATTGTTGTGCCAATTGGATAATTTGATCCCATCCCAATGTACCATTGTACTGCCCGCCTTTTAACTGCTGGGCATAAGAAGCAACTGCGATCGCAAAACGGGTATCATTATTGGCTTGAGCAAGGGGCTTACTTTCAGCTTTTACAGCTTGGTTTAAAAGAATGCTTTTTTGCTGATTTGGCAGCTTATAGCGCAAGTTTACAAAAGCATATTCAGACTTTTTCGCTGGTTCTGTTTTTGCCGATGCCTGATAACGTGAATCATTGAGCCAGCCCTGTTGACCGACTGGAACGATTTCATAAATCGCCGTGACATTATGTCCAGCGCCAATATCCCCTGCATCAACTTTATCATTATTGAAATCTTCCTGTTTCAACATCCGGTTTTCATAGCCGACTAAACGGTATTCTTTTACGGTTGCTGGATTAAATTCGACCTGAATTTTGACATCCTGAGCAACGGTTGCAAGCGTTGATGAAAGCTGACGTTGTACCACTTTTTTCGCTTCATTTTTATTGTCGATATAGCTGTAATTGCCATCGCCTGCATCCGCCAGTTGTTCCATCAACTGCTCATTGTAGTTTCCTGTACCAAAACCTAATGTCGTTAAAGAAATACCACTTTTGCGTTTCTCAGCCACCATGCCTTTTAAGGTACTAAAATCAGTAATACCCACATTAAAGTCACCGTCCGTCGCCAGTAAAATGCGGTTAATGCCATTTTTCACAAAGGCTTTTTCAGCCTGCTTATAAGCCAGTTGAATGGCTTGCTCACCTGCGGTTGCACCACTTGCCTGTAATGCATTAATCACGGCCAATATCTTATCTTTTTGGTCACCAGCAGTTGGTTCCAGTACCAGCTTTTCACCGCTGGCATAAGTAATAATGGTGACTTTATCCTGCGCTCGAAGTTGCTCTGTCAGTAAACGCAAAGTTTGTTTAACCAAAGGCAGTTTGTCGGCTGCATCCATACTGCCCGAGACATCAACTAAAAATACCAGATTGGCAGGTGGCAATTGTTTCGTGCTTAAATCTTTGGCTTGAATCCCAATTTTGATCAGTTTGGCATTTTCTTTCCACGGCGAATCCACCGTTTCAGTCGTGACTGAAAATGGATGAATACTATTGGGTTGTGGATACTGATAATCAAAATAGTTAATCATCTCCTCGGCACGGATGGCATCGACAGGCGGTAAACGACCATCATTCAGGAAACGACGTGTGTTGGTATAGCTACCTGTATCCACATCGATACTAAAAGTTGAAACGGCTTGATCAGCAACACGGTGAACTGGATTGACCTCATTTTTTTGGTATTTCTCAGTGCTCTGTTCTAAACGTGGTCTTTCCATGGTCGGCATGACTGCAATATAAGATGCTGGTGCGATCATCTTACGCGTTTGTGCCAGTCGTTGATTTGACATGGTCATCGGTGCTGGCGACACAGGGATCGCAGTTTCAATTGCAGCTTGATCGTATTTAACAGGTGTACTACACGCCGCCATCATACAGCTGAGTGCAGTTAAGACGAATATTTTTGTTGACTGATGCATTATGAAAACTCCCCAATTCTAATTCGTTTTTTCAAATAAAGTCGCTATACAAAGAATTGTATGCAAAAAAAGAAAGATACACCGTATTCGAATGTATCTTTCAAGAATGGCTGATCAATGATCTAAACGGTTGTTTTACTCAATCGCATAATTGATGGTCACCACCACACGGGCAATTTTATTAATGGTGGCTTTGTCATAAGCGCCACCATAATCACTGTCATCATCCGAGCCACTTTCTGGCAGGATATAAAATGCACCTTGGCTCGCTGAACGCATCATGCCCACTTTCACACCACCCACTTTGGCAAACTCATTGGCACGGCTATAGGCATTCTTGGTGGCATTGGCAATCAAAGACATTTTGATTTCTTCTAAATTCGACACCAGATATTCAGGTTTCTGTTCAATCGCAATGCCTTTTTCATCTAGGAGGTAAGCATCTTTGGCCGCCTGTTCAATCTTTTTAATATCACGGCTCGCAATGACTAAGGATTGTAATGCCATATAGCCTTTAAATTCGCGATTGATGCGCCCTTCTCCCATATTAATTTCTTCATAATAGGGCTGAGAACTTTTATTTCCGAGTTGCATATCAGCCGCTTTAAAACCATGCTCAACAAAAAAGCTTTGTAATTCTTTCATTTGTTGATCAAGCAATTGATACGCTTGTGGAATTGTGCCAGACGTGTGGCTGGTTTGTAAGTGAATCTCCCAACGTGCTGAATCAGCCTGAATTGGTTTTTCAGCCAAGCCTTTGACTGTAATGGAGTTTTTGGTGCTATTAAACTGTTTCAGTGCATAGCCCATGACGCCAGCAGAAATAATAAATCCAAGACTCAGAATGAGAGCAAACACCCATAAACTTTTATATGTAATTGTTTTATTTTCCATTTTTAATATCACTTAGTTTATTTTATAGCCTTGTTATATTTAATATGATCAGGCAAGTCAATAGAGCCCTTGCGCTCTACTGACATCTCATTCACTTTTAAGCCTGCATCATTTTCCAGACTTTTATCGCATCGCTAGTGGCTTTTACATCGTGTGCCCGAACGATACTTGCCCCTTGTTGAATACTTAAAAGGTGTCCTGTCACACTGCCCACTGCACGCTCTTGAGCAGGCACACCATTTAAAGCTTCACCAATAAAACGTTTGCGTGATAAGCCTGATAAAATTGGATAACCCATTCGATTGAGCTTCCAGAACTCATTCAATAATTGGAAATTTTGCTGCGCATTTTTGGCAAAGCCAAAACCAGGATCGATAATAATATTTTCAGGTTTAACTCCAACCGCAATGGCCTGATCCAGTCGTTGTTGTAACTCCTGAATCACATCTTCAGTCACATTATCATATTGATCCAACTGATTCATATTGGTCGGTTCACCACGCATGTGCATCATTACCACAGGAATATTTAACTCGGCAGCAGTTTCTAAGGCTTGTGGTCGGGTTAAAGCACGTACATCATTCCAGATATGCGCACCTGCTTGGACGGCAGCACGCATGACTTCAGGCTGACTGGTATCAATCGACATGATTACATCATATTTTGATAATGCCTCAACCACAGGAATGACACGGCGGAGTTCTTCCTCCAATGCTACAGGTGATGCATTTGGGCGTGTAGACTCACCACCAATATCAATAATGCTCGCCCCATCTTCAATCATTTGTAAGGCATGCTGAATCGCCTGATCTTTTTGGTGGTGCTGTCCACCATCACTAAATGAATCAGGCGTAACATTCAAGATTCCCATCACCTGAGGTTGTGAAAGGTCTAAACTTAAACGACCACAAGGTAAATGAATTTGGGGTAATGGCATCAACTGCATCATCAAAACTCTTCGCACTTTAACCGGTCTAGTTTAACAACACAGCTTATCGCGCGTTGCTGATTTATTTTCAGTTTAGCTCAAAATCCAGACAAAAAAAGAGCGACCGAAGTCGCTCTTTTATCTAATCTTTGATTAGCCCATTGCTGGTAATGGTGGTGGTGTAGATGGACCATCTTTCGGTGGTTCAAATGCAGCCACTGGATTATCAGCAACATAAACTTTAGGTGGTTGCGGTTCACGACCTTCCATGATGTCACGGATCTGGTCACGATCGATTGTTTCCCAATCCATCAACGCTTTCACCATTGCATGTGCGATATCTTTGTTATTTTCCAAGATGTCACGTGCAACTTTATATTGCTCATCCAAGATACGACGAACTTCTTCATCTACCTTTTGTTGAGTCGCTTCAGAAATTGTACGGCTACCGACATTACCGAAGAAACCATTCTGGTTTTCATCTTCATAAACCATGACGCCAAGCTTATCTGACATACCATATTTGGTCACCATTGCACGCGCCATTTTAGTTGCACGTTCAAAGTCGTTAGATGCACCTGTCGACATTTGGTTAATGAACACTTCTTCCGCAATACGGCCACCAAACAAGATTGAAAGTTCATTCAACATCTTATCTTTATAGTGGCTGGTCTGATCTTGCTCAGGAAGCTGCCAAGTCACACCCAATGCCCAACCGCGTGGCATGATCGTTACTTTATGCACAGGGTCTGTACCCGGTAAAATCTCAGCAACAATCGCATGTCCCGCTTCATGGTAAGCCGTTGCACGACGTTCTTCTTCACGAATCACCATCGATTTACGTTCAGGACCCATGTAGATCTTGTCTTTGGCATCTTCAAAGTCATGCATATCCACCGTATTTTTATTACGGCGAGCAGCAAACAATGCAGCTTCATTGACTAAGTTTGCAAGTTGCGCACCTGAGAAGCCTGGTGTACCACGTGCAAGAACTTTAAGATCCACACCTGTCACTGAAGGAAGTTTCTTCAAGTGAACATTCAAGATTTGTTCACGACCACGAATGTCTGGTAAACCAACCATCACTTGACGGTCAAAACGGCCTGGACGAAGTAATGCTTTATCCAATACGTCTACACGGTTGGTCGCAGCAATCACGATTACGCCTTCATTGCCTTCAAAACCATCCATCTCAACAAGCATCTGGTTCAAGGTTTGTTCACGCTCATCATGACCACCACCTGTGCCCGAACCACGATGACGACCCACTGCATCAATCTCATCAATAAAGATGATACATGGCGCATGACGTTTCGCTTGTTCGAACATGTCACGAACACGAGAAGCACCGACACCGACAAACATCTCAACGAAGTCAGAACCAGAGATACTAAAGAATGGAACCTTAGCTTCACCAGCAATTGCTTTCGCTAATAATGTTTTACCCGTACCTGGAGGACCAACCATCAGCACACCACGTGGAATGGTTGCACCAAGGCGTTTAAATTTGGCTGGGTCTTTTAAGAAATCAACGATTTCAACCACTTCTTGTTTTGCTTCATCACAGCCAGCTACGTCACTAAATGTTAACTTGATTTGATCTTCAGATAACATTTTCGCTTTTGACTTACCAAAGCTCATAGGACCGTTTTTACCACCAGCACCACCGCCCATATTACGCATGAAGAACATGAATAATAAGATGATGAGTAATACTGGGAAACTTGCAATGAGAAGTTGCATCAAAATGCCTTGACGTTGCGGTGCTGTGCCCTCAACCACTACATTTTGTTTATTCAAGCTTGGTAGCAACTCAGTGTCTTCTACTTGTGGACGAACCGTCTCAAAAGAAGAACCATTGGTTTTTTCACCATTAATATTTAAACCGTCGATTGTGACTTGTTTAATTTGCCCAGCATTCACCGCTGCAACGAAATCAGAATATTTCATCGCTGCAGGCTTATTGCGGTCACTGACGTTGCTAAAAATCAAAATCAGAACACCGAGTATGATGAGCCACAATACGGCATTCTTGAAGTAATCGCTCAAGGCTTTATTCCCATATCAATCTAATTTGATCATACCTAATCTTGGCTGACCTTCACAAAAACAGCAATGAATTTGCGTTGCAAAAAACTTAAAAGGTACAAAATGCACAATTTTTAACAACTTGGCAAGTACACTTTTATTGCAATGCCTTTTTACGACCTTGACCAATCAAAAAAACTTCTTTCGATCGAGCACGTGATGCCGCAGGTTTGGCTGTTTTTAATACATCAAAACTATCGACCACCTGTTTTCGGAACTCGTCAAATCCTGAACCTTGGAACACTTTAACAATAAACTGTCCGTTTGGTCCGAGAACTTTCTGAGCAAAATCCAAAGCCAATTCACATAAGTAAATCTGACGCGGTTGATCAACAGCCCTATTACCTGATGTATTGGGGGCCATATCCGAAATTACAACGTCTACTTGACGCCCATTTAAAATATTTAACAATTTTTCGAAAACTTCTTCTTCACGGAAGTCACCTTGCAAGAAGGTCACATCTGGAAGTGCATCCATTTCCAAGATATCTGATGCAATCACCAGACCATTGGCACCAACCAATTTACCTGCAATTTGTGACCAGCTTCCTGGCGCTGCACCCAAGTCAACCACGGTCATGCCGGGCTTGATCATTTTATATTTTTCTTGGATTTCAAGTAACTTATACGCCGCACGTGCGCGATAACCTTCCTTTTGTGCTTTTTTTACAAAGGGGTCATCTAAATGCTCTCTCATCCATGCACGACTGCTTTTAGACAATTTTTGATTGGTAATGCGTGTCGCCATAACTCACTAAATTTCAAAAAACTTCTGATGAGTCATTGTACGTGAAAATTACGCCCATTACAGTACGGATGTACTTCATTCACACGAACTTTTACAGATTTTTTTCGATCATCCTGATTGGTTATTTCAGCAATTTTTCACATATTTGTTTGAAGTGTCTGTCTGCTGAATCTATCTTAGAATCGGGATGCAAGTTATACTAGGTCGTTTTTCGAATCAGGTATTTTTAATGGCGGCTTTATCTATCCATGAACGTAAGCGTTTACGTCAAATCGGTCATGCACTTAATCCAGTTGTAATGATTGGTAGCCAAGGTCTTACAGAAAATGTCATTGAAGAAACAAATCGTGCGTTAAACGACCACGAATTGATTAAAGTGAAAATTGCGGGTGAAGACCGTGATGCACGTGGTGCAGTGATTGACGCGATTGTAGAAGCAACTGGCGCCGAATCTGTACAAAAGATTGGTAAAATTGTTCTGCTTTATAAAAAAGCGGCGAAACAAAACCAGCACTTGTCTAATTTAGTTCGTTTTGCTCACTTAAGTAATAAGTAATTACGATGGCGAGTTATGAACTATCCGCTTTTGATCGCTTTAGTGCCATTACGGTCGTTGGGGCGATTGAGCAACAAACACCAGCAACCTTAAATGTTGGTTTTTGGGTTCGTGACCCAAATCAATTTTTGATTTACCCAGATCAGGTTACGGCGCATCCACGCCATGATTTTTTATGGGAACAGACGTGCTTTGAAATTTTTGTGGGCGTGAAAGATGAAGATTTCTACCGAGAAATCAATCTTTCCCCTTCTCAAGCGTGGCAAGTCTATCAATTTGAAGAATATCGTTTCCCTGAAGATATGCCGCCTGTCGCTGCGTATGATATTGAACTGAACCATTTGCAACGCACTCATTATGGTTTGAATGTCAGTCTGGATTTCTCCCAGTTTATGCGTCAGCATCAACTTAAATGGACTGACATTTATATCGGTTTAACGGCTGTACTCAATACCACTCAAGGTATGCATTATTTTGCAATGCAGCACAGCAGTCCTCAAGCTGACTTCCATAACAAGCGTGACTGGTTACATCAGTTTTAATATTTTAAGCAGAAAAAAAAAGCGAGAAAAATTCTCGCTTTTTTTAATTTCCGGACAATTAGCTTGTACGAACTTTATTCCATGCTTCAACAGCCTGTTCTTTGGTGCGCTTAAAACTACCGACCAATGTATCTTTATGCTTCACTGAAATCTGGCTAATGTCATCTTTCAGTTCTTTGCTGACTTTAGTTAAGTCTTCAATCAATGCATTCAATTCAGTTTTCAATGCATTTTTCAATTCAAGTAAATTGCCTTGAGATGAATTCAGCTGAGTTTTGATGACTTCAATACGTTCCAAAAGATCCTGCTTGATTTGCGCAAACTGGTTTTGAACATTTTGATTTAACTCTTTTGCTTCAGTCTCAATTTTTTCCTGAGTTTCCGCCAAAGCTTCTTTCACTTGACCTTGAGTTTCAGCGATCACTTCTTTCGCCTGTTCTTGCGTTTCAGCAATCACTTCTTTTGCTTTTGCTGTTTTTTCTGCGACAACTTCTTTCGCTTTCGCAGTTTTCTCAGCCACAGCAGTCTTCACTTCAGCAGTTTTTTCAGCAGCAACTTCTTTTGCCTTCGTTGTTTTCTCAACGATTGCTTCTTTCACTTCTTCAGCCGTTACAGGTGTCGTTTGATTCTCAGCCATTTGGATTCCCCTCTTTATTGATTGTTAATTTTGGCTGTGTATAGGATAAAACGGTCACTTCTTAAACACTAAAAAAATTGTTAGACAATTTGCATAATATCTCATGATAACCATATCAACATGATAGATTTGGCAATAGACACCGATCTAACCGCTTTGGAGAAGAAATCGTGTAATTCCTGATTTTAATAAATAAAAACACATAGACTTTTCACGCACTCATGCGTATAATGCGCTGTTAAGTTACAAGCGAGCAGACTGGAAGGAGGGGCATGTTTTTTTTAAGACGGCCTGCCTTTTTTTATGTCTTCTCGCTTTTTTACAGCCTTATTTTTGTGGTCTTAGTTCAGGAGCTTTGGTTTGAGCACCCCCGCCATTTTAGCCCTCGCAGATGGAACGATCTTTAAAGGAACGTCTATCGGTGCATCGGGTAGTACGACTGGTGAAGTCGTTTTTAACACTGCCATGACTGGTTATCAAGAAATTTTGACCGACCCAAGCTACGCACAACAAATTGTGACGTTGACTTATCCTCATATTGGAAATACTGGCTGTAATAGTGAAGACGTTGAATCAGGTCGCATCCATAAGGTATGGGCGAATGGTTTGATTATCCGTGATCTTCCTTTATTGCACAGCAACTTCCGTTCTGAACAATCATTAAGTGAATACCTAGAGCAACATAATGTGGTTGCCATCGCAGATATCGATACCCGCAAATTGACACGTATTCTTCGTGACAAAGGCGCACAAAACGGTTGTATCCTTGCTGGCGAAAATATTACAGAAGAACAAGCTATTGCGAAAGCACGTGAATTCGGCGGTTTAAACGGTCTCGATCTTGCGAAAGAATGCTGTGATCCTGAAGGTTTTGAATGGACTGAAGGTTCTTGGACTTTAGGTCAGGGCTTCACTCAACCAGAATTAAAATATCATGTTGTTGCATACGATTATGGTGTCAAAACCAACATCTTACGTATGCTTGCAGACCGTGGCTGTAAATTGACAGTTGTTCCTGCACAAACACCTGCTGAAAAAGTTCTCGCTTTAAATCCAGATGGCGTGTTCTTGTCAAATGGTCCGGGTGACCCAGCAGCATGTGATTATGCAATCGAAGCAGTAAAAACAATTGTTGAAACGACAACATTACCTGTATTTGGTATTTGTTTAGGTCATCAGATTTTAGCACTCGCTTCTGGCGCAAAAACCATGAAAATGAATCATGGTCATCACGGCGCGAACCATCCTGTACAAAACCTTGAGAACGGTACAGTGATGATTACTTCTCAAAACCACGGCTTTGCTGTCGATGAGAGTACTTTACCAGCAAACTTGAAAGTGACACACCGCTCACTGTTTGATGGTACAAACCAAGGTATTCATCGTACTGACAAACCAGCTTTCAGCTTCCAGGGTCACCCTGAAGCCAGCCCTGGTCCACATGACTGTGCTCCGTTGTTCGATCATTTCATCGAACTTATCGAAGCAGCTAAGAAGTAATTAAGGAGCGAATAATGCCTAAACGTACGGATATTAAAAGCATCTTAATTATTGGTGCTGGTCCTATTGTCATTGGTCAGGCGTGTGAGTTTGACTATTCAGGTGCGCAAGCATGTAAAGCGCTGCGTGAAGAAGGTTATCGCGTTATTCTGGTCAACTCTAACCCAGCGACCATTATGACTGACCCTTCAATGGCAGATGCAACGTATATTGAGCCAATCACTTGGCAAACTGTTGCACAAATCATTGAAAAAGAACGTCCAGATGCAGTCCTTCCAACAATGGGTGGTCAAACTGCATTGAACTGTGCCCTTGCATTAGATGAGCACGGCGTTCTTGAAAAATATAATGTTGAACTGATTGGCGCATCAAAAGACGCGATTGAAAAAGCAGAAGATCGTAAACTGTTTGATATCGCGATGCGTAAAATTGGTCTGGAATGTCCAAAAGCTGCCATTGCTGAAACAATGGAAGAAGCTTTGGCAATTCAAGCTGGTTTCGGTTTCCCTGTCATCATTCGTCCATCATTCACGATGGGTGGTTCTGGTGGTGGTATCGCTTATAACCGCGAAGAATTCCTTGAAATCTGTGAACGTGGTTTCGACCTCTCTCCTACCCACCAGTTATTGATTGATGAATCATTAATTGGCTGGAAAGAATACGAGATGGAAGTTGTTCGTGATAAAAACGACAACTGTATCATCGTCTGTGCGATCGAAAACTTTGACCCAATGGGCGTTCACACAGGTGACTCAATCACCGTTGCGCCTGCGCAAACATTGACAGACAAAGAATACCAATTAATGCGTAATGCATCGGTTGCAGTTCTTCGTGAAATCGGTGTTGAAACAGGTGGTTCGAACGTTCAATTCGGTATTAACCCGAAAGATGGTCGTATGGTTGTGATCGAGATGAACCCACGTGTATCACGTTCATCTGCGCTGGCATCTAAAGCAACAGGTTTCCCGATTGCAAAAATCGCGGCGAAACTTGCAGTGGGTTACACCCTTGATGAATTGAAAAATGACATCACTGGCGGCGTAACTCCAGCATCTTTCGAACCATCGATTGACTATGTTGTTACCAAGATTCCACGTTTCAACTTCGAGAAATTCCCACAAGCTGAGCCTGTATTAACGACTCAGATGAAATCTGTGGGCGAAGTGATGGCGATTGGTCGTAACTTTCAGGAATCTGTACAAAAAGCACTTCGTGGTCTTGAAGTTGGCGTAAGTGGTTTTGATGAAAAAATTGAAGCTGGTACTGCCAATGCCAAAGACATCATCCTAAAAGAGCTTAAAGTACCTGGCCCAGAGCGTATCTGGTATGTTGCGGACGCATTCCGTCACGGTTTCTCTTTAGATGACGTATTTGAAGCAACCAAGATTGACCGCTGGTTCCTGATCCAGATCGAAGACATCATTAAAACTGAAGCTCAAGTGAAAACTTTAGGCTTTGGTGATTTAAATGCTGACAATATCCGCTCGTTCAAACGCAAAGGTTTATCTGACCTTCGTATTGCGGACTTGATGGGCATTTCACAAAAACAATTCCGTAAACATCGTTGGAACTTGGGTGTATATCCAGTTTACAAACGTGTTGATACTTGTGCAGCAGAGTTTGAATCTGGCACTGCTTACATGTATTCAACTTACGATGAAGAATGTGAAGCAAATCCATCAAACCGTGACAAGATCATGGTGATTGGTGGTGGTCCTAACCGTATCGGTCAAGGGATCGAGTTTGACTACTGCTGTGTACACGCTGCGCTTGCAATGCGTGAAGACGGTTACGAAACAATCATGGTGAACTGTAACCCTGAAACCGTTTCTACCGACTATGACACATCTGACCGTTTATACTTCGAGCCTGTAACACTTGAAGATGTACTTGAAATCGTACGTACCGAGAAGCCTAAAGGCGTAATCGTACAGTACGGTGGTCAAACACCATTAAAATTGGCACGTGCTTTAGAAGAAGCAGGTACACCAATTATCGGTACATCTCCAGACGCGATTGACCGCGCTGAAGACCGTGAACGTTTCCAGCAAATGATCCAACGTTTACAGCTTCGTCAACCGAACAACAGCATCGTAAAATCTGCTGAAGAAGGTATTTCTGAAGCGGCTAAAGTAGGTTATCCGTTAGTTGTTCGCCCATCTTATGTATTAGGTGGCCGTGCGATGGAAATCGTGTATAACGAAGAAGAGCTTAAACGCTACCTTCGTGAAGCTGTACAAGCATCAAATGAAGCGCCTGTCCTGCTTGACCACTTCCTTGATGATGCAACTGAAGTCGATGTTGACTGTGTATCTGACGGTAAAGATGTTGTGATCGGCGGTATTATGCAGCATATTGAACAAGCTGGTATTCACTCTGGTGACTCTGCATGTTCGATTCCTCCGTACTCTCTTTCTCAAGAAGTTCAGGATGAGATGCGTCGTCAAACTGTCGCAATGGCAAAAGAGCTTGGCGTAATTGGTTTGATGAACGTTCAATTCGCAGTAAAAGGCGATGATGTTTACGTACTCGAAGTGAACCCACGTGCATCCCGTACAGTGCCATTCGTATCGAAATGTATTGGTGACTCTTTGGCGAAAGTGGCTGCACGTTGTATGGCGGGCCAATCACTTGAATCTCAAGGTTTCACTAAAGAAATCATCCCAACCCATTTCGCAGTGAAAGAAGCGGTGTTCCCATTTGCTAAATTCCCTGGCGTAGATCCAATGCTTGGCCCTGAGATGAAATCGACAGGCGAAGTTATGGGTGTGGGTAAAACATTTGGCGAAGCATTCTACAAAGCAGTACTTGGTTCAAACGAACGTTTACCTGGCCTGCCAACTGAAGGCGAAGTGAAGCATGCATTCTTATCTGTTCGTGAATCAGATAAGAAATACATTGCCAACATCGCTCAACAATTGATTGACTATGGTTTCAAACTTGTTGCGACCAATGGTACACACCGTGTATTGAAAGAAGCGGGTATCGAATGTGAAGCAGTCAATAAAGTGACCGAAGGTCGCCCACATATTGTTGACCGCTTGAAAAATGGTGAAATTCATCTTATTGTCAACACAACTGAAGGCAAACAAGCTCAGTATGACTCTGCCATGATCCGTCGTGCTGCCCTCCAAGGCAAAGTGTATTACACCACCACGATCAACGGCGCAGAAGCTGTTTGCCAAGCATTTGCTGTGAAATTGCCAATGGATGTATACCGCTTGCAAGATTTACAAACTGTAGGTTAATTCTCTACCGATAAAGTCCCGTCACCTTATCGGTGGCGGGCTTTTTCTTTTTTTAATCCTGTATTTTCCCAACCAATTTAGAGGGACTGAAATGCAACGTTATCCTATGACTCCCGAAGGCAAGGTTGCCTTAGAGAAAGAATTACAACAGCTCAAAACAGTTGATCGCCCACGTATTATTCAGGCGATTGCTGAAGCACGTGAGCACGGTGATTTAAAGGAAAATGCTGAATATCATGCTGCTCGTGAACAGCAAGGTTTCTGTGAAGGCCGTATTCAGGATATCGAAGGTAAACTCGGTGCAGTTCAAGAAATCGATGTTAGAACACTTGAGCAAAATGGTCGTGTTGTATTTGGTGTGACTGTTACCATTGAAAACCTAGATACCGAAGAACGTAAGACTTATAAAATTGTAGGCGATGACGAAGCAGATTTTAAGATCAATAAAATCTCAGTAAATTCCCCGATTGCACGTGGTCTTTTAGGTAAAAACGAAGGCGACGAAGTTAAAATTCAAACACCACAAGGTGAAGTTGAATACGAAATCGTAAGTGTTGAATATATTTAACGCTCTCGATTAAGTCTCCAAAGAACTCTTCATTTATTGAAGAGTTCTTTTGTTTCGGGCATGCTGTTTTGAATGAAAATAAAAAATGAGATCACAAGATGCAGGATCGACTGATAAGCGCCTTTGTTTATGCGATTGCCGGGATTTTTTTAGGTCTTTTAATCACGGTGGCATGGGCTCCTTATCTTGATAACAATACCCATCCCGTTGCAATCATTCTAAAAATTACCTTCCTCTGTGCCTTTATTGGTTTTTTATTTCCCAATCAGATTCAACGCCTGTTTACGTGGGTGTGGAAATTTTTCTCTCATTAAAAAAACCACATTCACTTTAGTCGTTATAATGGCAGGGCTTTCTTCTAATTGTTATTGTTAAGATATGGATCAATTAATCAACTCTCCTGTGAAACACTGGTGCGAGTTCGAGTTTATTTCTAAAACGGTGAAAAACCCCAATATCCATATCAAGGGCAATTATTCTTATTATTCTGCTTATTGGGATCAGGGCTTTGAACGTTGTGTAGTGCGCTATCTACATGATAAGGCTTCCACACCAGAGAAACCGATTGATCAACTTTATATTGGTAATTTTGTCTGCTTTGGGGCCGAATGCGTGATTATGATGGGTGGTAATCAATTACACCGCCCTGACTGGATCTCAACCTTCCCCTTTGATACACGCAGCTTTCTGCCTGCGGGCGACACAGTCATTGCAGATGGTTGCTGGATTGGTAGTCGTGCCATGATCATGCAAGGTGTGAAACTGGGTGAAGGTGCAGTTGTGGCAACAGGTGCTGTGGTTACTCAGGATGTTCCACCCTATGCAATTGTTGGTGGCGTACCAGCCAAAGTCATTAAATACCGCTTTTCTGAACAAGACATTGAAAAACTGCTTTCTCTAAAGCTTTATGATCTGGATGAAAAGCAGATTTTAAACATGCGAGAACAGTTGCAAAAGGATGATGTGAAAGCACTTCTCGAATACTTTGAAAAAAATTAATCTGACTTTTTATAAATAAATCATACTTATATCTCATGCTCTTTTTATATAAATTTCATGTAATTTTAATAAAATCGGCGCTTAACCATACTCCTATAAATAATAACTATCCCTATAAAAATGCTAGGTTTTATTCTCATCGCAACAGGTTTAGAATAGAACCATAGCTCATATATTAAGCAAATTTTATTGACTTAATTCAATGCAAAATCATAAATATAAGGAGTAACAACATGGCTTATCAAAAAATCTTGGTTGCAATCGATGACTCCGAAATTGCTGCAAATGTCATTCGTGAAGCAGCTCAACTGGCGAAAGCATTAGACAGTGAACTGACCGTAGTTGAAGTAATGACACTCGATCCCTATCTTGCCGATGCCTATATTCGTATGGGCCAAAGCAATGATTTGATCGAACGTGTTCGTGGCTATGTTCAAGATAATTTAACCAAAGCCGAGCAAAAATTTGAAGAACATGGACTGACCGTAGCAACACAAATACTTGAAGGCTTTGCGGTACATCAGGAAATTATTGGAGCAGCGCAAAATCTGGGTGCAGACCTGATCATTATGGGTTCACATGGTCGTACTGGTTTCAAACAGTTTGTATTGGGTAGCGTGGCGCAGAAAGTTTTGGCTGAAAGCCATATTCCAGTATTAATTGTTCGTTAGAAAATAAACTCAGCTGAATTGATAAAAAACATGGTAAATACTTACCATGTTTTTTATTTTTACTTATTGAGTTTTTAGCTCAATGGGTTTGGCTTTTTCTAAAACGTCATTCGAAATTTCATTTGTCGATATAATTGTTAATGACTGACCATTGGCCTGAAGTTTCTCTTTATTCAGGTCATTTAAAACAACATTTGTATCTTTAGTACTGAGACTATACATCGCACCTGTTGCAGGATCGATAATTAGCAAGCCAATTATCCCACCAAATAAAATATTCCCGATATACCAGCCATTCATGCTCGAAGTGACTTTGATTTCTTTCTTTTCATAGCCTTCTTTTTCAAAAATAACTGTATATCTTTCAGGAACAAAGAAACCAGCACCACGATTTAGGCTAACCGTAACAGGTGCTTTACCAACATGAATTTTTTTCCCATCACGATTTAAAATCGTGATATCACTTAATTCAGGTGTGCTCTGAAATGTCATGGTTTGAGTTTTACCCGAAATGATGCTGGCACAACCAGATAAACTGAGAACTACAGCCCCACAAAGTAGAGAAATTTTTTTCATTTAAATACCGAAAACACTAATGTAATTTTATGTAATCAAATTGTAAATAAGCTGTAAATTAATTTCAAGATATTAATTTGGGTCTAAGTGGTGATTATTTTAAGGCTGCCAGCCAAAGGTTTTTAAACTCACCTTGCCATTCAATAAATAGATCCCCTCTTGTTCTAATAACATTTGTTGAACATTTTCACCGCGCTCATTGATTCGGGTCACACTGATTTTCCCTTGAGAATTAATGACACGATACCACGGGATTTCACTTTGCTTGTCTAAATGCTTAAGTACATAACCGACTAAACGCGCATGTTTAGGCAAGCCAGCAAGCTTGGCAACTTGACCATAACTTGCCACTTTGCCATACGGAATCAAGGCAATCACTTCCAAGATTTGTCGATGTAGTTCATTGGTATCTTGCACAATACAACCTATAAAAATCTGCTAAGATGATAAAAATCATGCGAAAACGCTAAACACAATAATTAAAACTCTACGACTTGAGAGAACAAAAATGCGGTTAAAACTCACAGCGCTGACAGTATTTTGTCTGATCTTGAGTGCGTCCTGTACGACTCAAAAATCACCTGTAAAAATCACACCTTATAAATATCATTATGGTTCTTCCGATGATCTACCCGTGGTCAATGTCAGTTTTATTTTTACCACCAATCGCCCAGAAGCCCAAGCCTTTGATACGAAACTGCAAATGTATAAAGAACTGGGGATCTTAAACCAGTATTTTGTCGATGAAGATAATCAAAAAATCTTTAAGTTCAAAATACACCGCTATTATTCTTATCAGGACTTTAGCAAACGAAAATGTGATCTGGCCAATCAACTCAACCAGCCTAGAGCGTTAATTGCTGATCATATTCCTGGCGCCGTTAAAAGCTGTTTTCCCCGTCGTAAAAGCAAAGAAGTCCTCTTCATTATTTATGATTCATACGGCGATAAACTCAAATATGCCGACGTGACCAGTTGGGGTTTTAGAAATCGTGGTCAGCCTTTTATCCTGATCGACTGGGAGCGTCTGAATTATCAAATTCAAGCCGCCAGTGTGCACGAGATGGGACATGCTTTTGGCTTAAGCCATGTCTGTGCTCCTAAAGCGACCAAAGCCACACCAACCAATATTATGACCAGTTACGACTGTAAACTTGGTAGTGGTGGCTTACGTAATCTTGGCTTCACCAAAGAACAGCTCAGCATCATGCTCGATAATTACAACCGTTATCCTTAAAATTTCAGTTGTATATAAGCCCCTAATTGATCTTGTCCCAAAGTGTAATCTGCTACGTTAAGTTGTCGGGTTAAAAAATGCTGTGCCTGTTCAAACTGTGTTTCATTCACAGGATAAGGCTGCCAAAAGCTCTGTAAATTATCAGTGAAGATTGGATAAAGCTGTACACTTTGTGCCTTTAAATTAATTCGAACCACCATCCCATACGGCAACGCTTGATATTTTTCAAACTCTCCATTGCTATTAAACACACCATTGCCAATCCCGAAGATTACGGGTTTATGGTGCATCCGTTGAATAGGCTGGATGGTATGTGCCCCATGACCAATCACAAGATCAGCACCGATTTGGGTTAACACCCGCGCAAGCTTTTCCTGCTCAGGATGAGTAATTTTAAAATCGATGCCCCAATGACAAATCACAATAATCTTATGCTGTGGATATTGCATTCGATATTGCATGATTTGTTCAAATAGAATGGCATTGATACTCGCCACACCTGCACTCTGCCCCAGTGCATAAAAATCATATTGCTGATAGGCCGTCTGCCGATGCCAATAGCCATTAAAAATCGCAACACTTTGCTGTTCATTATGGATTTGCACGCATTGGTGGGCTTGCTGCTGATCACTGCCTGCCCCGATAAAATTGATCTCAGCTTGATCTAGCAATTCCAAAGTATGTGTGAGACTTGGTTCACCATAGTCCTTTAAATGATTATTGGCGAGGCACAAGGTATTCAAATGTATCCGCTTAAACTCGGCCAGCGTTTGCTTAGGTTGTGCACCCAAAATAAAGGCTTTTTTATCTGTTAATGGTGAGTTTTCATCAAGGTTAAACACGGCTTCAAAATTGGCAATATTGATCTCATCTTGGTGGAAAAAATGTTTGATCTTCTCAAAAGAATACGCATAGCCATAACGTTGTAGCGCATCCTCTATTCCCTTGTTTTTTCTTTTATTTGTATAGAACTCACCGAAATAGGTATCGCCGATGATATTGATCCATTCACTTTTTGCCTGAATCTGTTTGGCAGGTAATACCCCTTGTTCAAAATAGTGATAATACGGCACCAAATGATCAATTCGATGCAAATCATCCAAGAGATGAAAAATGCCCAGACTCTGATTTTCATGGCGATAAGAGAAATAATAGGGTTGCTGCTGATGAGAGAGAATGAGAACTGCATCAAGCTGGTGACAGGTTAATACCGCACTGAATGGTGCGATCTCCTGTCCTGCAAGGTTGAATGTTTTGACAAATAGCTTGTGCAATAAGGACAATGGCATTTTAAAGATGGCTTGTGCCAGATTTGCTAAATTTTGCAGAGTATTTTGCGCATAATGATCTGGATGAGAAAGCTGTAACCCAAATTGCTGAGCGGTCTGCTCGATCTGAATTTGAGCCTGTTGCCAATCTCCAAACAAAGTACAGCCAAGTGCCTGCTTATACTCAAGTGTCTGAGTAAAACTCCAATATTGCAATAGCGCTAAAACGGAAGTGTCCTGTTTCAAAAACTGCGCTTGTTGATCGCTCTGTTCAAACCGTTGCTCGATTGCAATTCGATCCTCAAATTGCAAATGACCTGCGAGGATACGTTGCAGAGTCAGATAAACTAAAATCCAGTCACCACAGTCCCCTGCGATTTCAGTTTGCCAGAGCGGATGCTGAAAATTCTCATTGCCAATTTGGCTGATGATCTTGATCTCTTGAGGAAGGCTCATTTATTTCATCCTCAATAATTCAGTTTTCAAAATGCTGAACATAGGCCACATAACCAGATAGATTATGTTCCTGATCATCAATACGGACACGGAAGCGGTCATGCCGGACATAAAAGGCATTGAGGCACTTCTCAGGACATGCCATATACATGGCCACTTCAGGATAGAAAAACCCTGTGCGCTGAAAATCGCTACGAAATTCGATCAGCTTTTTTAAATCCTCAAACTGTGCCTGTGCAAACAACTCATTTAAACCTAAATCCCGACTCCGGCACAGCATTTGATAAGCCGCCATCATCATTTCCAGCAAAGTGGCGTAGGCCGTTTTACGATTGCGGATAAACACCAGATGCCTGAGGTAATTATTGATACCAAATTGAAAATATTTTTCTTCTGGACAAATTTTGGTGAGCTCATTGGTACAGTAACTCAACCAATGGTCATGATAACGATCGTATTTTTGTTCGATAAAACGCTCGAACATACACTTGACTGTGTTCAACAGCTTTTCATCGGCCTGTAGCTGATACAGACGTAACAAGGCCAAAGCGGCCTCACCATCATAATAAATAATGCGGAACTGCTCTTTCACCCCATATTCAGGATAATGAAGAACATGCACGGTTTCCCCTGCTACATTCACCATCGACAAAATGCCATTGGCCAAGGCTTGGGCATATCTCAGATACTGATCATCCCCTGTGGTTTCCTGATATTTACTCAACATTAAAATCGCAGCTGCATTGGCACCCAGTTTGATTTCATTCAGTTGGTTTAGATCTGCACCATCTCGCATATAGGCCAGATCATTTTGCTTTTCGATATAAAAATGTTTTAAGGCATATTCAATGGCTGCTTGGATTTTTGCGATTCTTTGCTGTTGTGAATGTAGGGTCAGCGTCTCAATCAAAGCATAGGTCGAAGTACAATGCCGTACTGTATTATAGCTACGGATTTCACGATCATAGGCGGGAAAAAAACCATAGATAAAACATCCATCCGCCTGAATCTGCTGTTCAAGAAACTGGGCGTTACCCTCAATCATCTGCGTGAAATGCTGTTTTTTGGATTCGGTTAAATAGCGGATACCATTTTCAGTGAATTGGCTGTGCAAGGGTAATAATTGACCATTTTCATAAAATACGGCATGACTATCGAAGCTCCAGACCTGCTGGATTTGATTGAGCCTGACTGGATGCGCTTGATGCGGATATTTCTTTGAAATACTCGCATTCAGATTATCTTGATCAAAAAAGTTGGGCGTGTCATAGCTCAAGCCACGGATGATCGCCTTACCATAAAGCTCCTGTTCCAAAAAACAGATATGGAAATTCTGATCAAAACTGATGCCTTTACGATAATGATTATTATGAAATTGACATTTTAAGTCTTGCTCGATTTTCTGCCAGTGCTCTGACTGAATGTTATAGGCCAGATCGAATTTTAAAAATTCTGCCAGTTGCCCCTGTGCCTGCAATTCTTGATCAAGAAAGGTAAACAGCTCCTGTTGCGCATATTGAAACTCGGTCAAAGATGTATTCCAGACGTGGCAACGTTGTGTTCTTTCACCATAAGACAAGAAAATAACCGTGTCGGTTAAATCCAAATGTTGCTGAACCCTTTCAAAGTAAGCGCTGAGTCGGTTTTTAAGTTGTTCAAGTGCTGAAATCGTCGTAATCGTCATAGATGCAGTTGTTAGAATTTTTAAGCGTTTTAAACAAGATAGCACAATTTTTTATGATCTTCTCAAAATGAAAAAGAGAACCCGAAGGTTCTCTTTTTACGCTAAAGATTTAGGATTAGTAAATGATCTGATGATTAGCAATCAATTCATTCAATGTCGTATTGACGCCTTCCAAAGTTACCAGATCAGTATAGTTACTGGTTCCGATCAGATTCGCACCGTTACGATCAATCGCGATAATCGTATTACCACCACTTGTGGTTACACGTAGATACTCGCCGATATTGAGCGCATTTTGATCACCATCCAACAGATGCTGGATATCGATCTTGTCAGCCTGATCATTGTAGTTTGCTGCACTTGTATCTGTATTACCCACTACAAAGTCAGTCCAGTGATCTCCACCTGCACCTGTCGTATTACCGCCAGTATTTGCACCATTACCAGCCGATGCAGCACTACCATTCAGGATTTGGAAGATCAGGGTATCTGATCCAGTACCAGTCGTGAAGGTATCGTTTGCAGCTGTACTGGTATAAAGCAGGTTGTAATCAGAATGAGTCAAGTCAATATTCAAGGTTGAAGTCGACTCAGTACCTGTTGCAGAAATGATCTTGTAATCAATACTATCCGCAGATGTTAAATGTGTGGTCACATTGACATCATTTGGACGGTATTCATACGCACCATTGGCCTGCATGATCAAGATACCGTTACCTGTATTAATGCTTTGTCCAACAGCATCTACATATGTTCCAGCAACACTATCCCACACCTGAAGTTTATAACCCTCATGTGTTGGTAGTCCTGTATCCGCAACCCCACCAATATCATCTCCAAGTAACACGTTACCGTTGATCCAGTCAGAGCTGTATTGATCCAGATGAATCGTGGTTGTAGTTACACTGGTATCAACCGTTGTTACACCAACCGATACACCTGTCATGGTGTATTGAACACGATACAGACCTGCTGCCAGATAATCGACATTGTCCTGGAAGGCTACACTGCCCGCCTGAATCGTTGCAACACTACCCAACGCAGTTTGTGATCCAGTATAGATGGTATTGGTCCATGTTGTACCGCCATCTGTACTACGTTGAATCACATAGCTGATGGTTGGTAACAGACTTGCCAATGGCTGTGCTACATAAACCGCAGCCAGATCAATATTGGCTACTGTTCCACTTGCTACTGTAAAGGTATTTGAAGTAACAGTCTGAGTGAGATTCAGTAATGATGCACCAATCGTAACATCAGGACTTGAAACATCTACTGCTGCATCTCTGGCATTCGAGAAGTCTGTTGTTGCAGTTGCAGTATCTGCATTTGCAGCAAACTCAACAACACCATCATTGCCCGGGTTGGCTGTATCCCAAACCACAGTTGCATCAGGTGAACCCACCTGAATATGCAATTGCGCTGTATCCGTCGCACCCGTCAGAACATCACGGATGGTATATGTAAATGTATCGACTTTGCCTACCGCACTCAAATCAGTGGTATTCGGTGTATAAGTGTACGAACCGTTGGCAGAGATCACCAAGGTACCGTAAGCCCCAACGATTGTTGTATTGGTTCCAATCGTTTCAGTTGGCGCACCAGCAACTTCTGAAGTCACTGTTGAAACCTGTGTGGTCAAGGTAATTGAATCGCCTGTTAACACATTACCTTCAGCCTCAATCGCTGTATTGGTCGGTGCAACGGTATAGTCGAAGTCATCTTTCACTACACTCATGGTACCCAAGATACCGACGCCCACACCTGTGTAGACCATGAAGGCACGGTATTCGCCCTGACCTAGATCAGGCACTGTTACACCAATACCACCACTACCTAACAGACCGATATTAAGCAATCCAGTGCTTGAACCACCATCAATGTTATGCCAAGTACCATCTGCTGCTTTTTCTTGCAGAACCACCTTGTAGTCATTGAATAAAGACAGTGAAACTGTTGGTGCGTAAGAGAATGTCACATCCGCGCCATGTCCAGCTGCAATATTAAATTTCACACTTGGTGTACCCAGTAATGAAAGGTTGAGGTTCTCAGACAATCCAACCAGTAACAGATAACTTGCCGAACCGACTGCAACACCCAACTGACCTTGTGGAACAACATCAATACCCGCAGACACCACATCATCAATCGCATCTACAGGTGTAGCCACGATATCAGCTGGTTGTGAAGGATCCGTTGGATTCCAAGTCATATCGACAGCATCACTATCAATATGGAAGTACAAGGTGGCTTGCGATGAATTCACACCATCCGTCAAGGTATAGGTAAATTGATCGACTTGGCCCACACCACTTGCATTGGCAGTTGGTTGATAGCTGTAATTACCATTTGCGTAAATCGACAATGTACCGTAGTCACCGACAATCGTTGTGACACCCGTCGCATTCACGGCATGTGCAACACCATTGAATTCAACGCTGGTGATGCTACTGAAGCCAGAGGCTGTATCTGCATGTCCATTGAGACCAATGTCATGGATCACATTACCTTCCGCAGCTTCTACGCTGTAACCCGTAATGTTGGTTGCATCAAATACATCTTTCTGAACAGAAAGCGTACCCAGCAAGCTAACACCAATACCGCTACCCGCATAGGTCATAAAGGCTCTGTATTGACCTGCACCTAAACCATCTAATGTGATTGAATTACCACCAAAGGCTGCAAGGCTCAGTAAATCAGCATCGCCTGTACCATGTACAGCTACCCATTGGTTGGTCGCAGTATCAAATTTCTGAACCACGAGTACATAGTCAGCAAGCAAGCTTGCATCAATTAATGCACTGTAATTGAACGTCACATCATTTAAGGTGTTATCGGTTAAGGTAAAGCCGACGCCTTGTCCACCCAACTGGAAGTCAAAATTCTCAGTTAAGCTTACTAAGGCCAGATATAAGTAACTGCCTACCGCAACATCGTTGCCAATTTGCAGATATTCTGGATTAATCTCAGCAACTGCAAGGTCATCTACCGCAATCACTGGCGTACTGTTGCCAATCGTGAAGTCTAGACTTGCACTTGACGAGTTGCCGCCCAATGGATCTGACAAGGTATAAGTGAAGTGATCCACCAGACCTAGATTTGCATTGGTATTATTCGGTGTATAGATATAATCGCCATTTGCAAATATTTGCAGTGTTCCGTATTGACCGACAATGGTTGCGCCATTGGTGAGATCAACCGTGGTTGTTACACCATTGAACGTTACAGAACCCACAACTGTGTAGCCTGTGACTGAGTCAGCATTGGTACCCACACCTAGACCAGTAATCACGTTGCCTTCTGTCGCAACACCTGTGTAATCCACTTGTGTTGGATCAAAGACATCCATGGTACCTGTCAATGTGCCAAGGATACTCTTACCATATAGGCCGTTATAGGTCATGAAGGCACGATATTGTCCTTCTTCCAGACCTTCAAGAACCACTCCCGGAGTTGCATTCAAGCCGATACCTAACACACTAAGGTTAAGTAAAGATGCTTCACTGCTACCCGTAATCGATTCCCAACGATTCGTTACGGTATTGAATTTCTGTACAACAAGCTGGTAATCGCCCAATGCACCTTCATTAATCAGACTGCTATATTTGAAGGTTGCTGTACCTTGCTCACCCGCAGCCACATTGAAGTTCACTGTGCTGTTCACGAATGGTAAAGGTGCTTGTAGGTTGATACCCGCCAACGATAGCAATGCAAGGTAAGTTGCGCTGCCCAGTGCACGATCATCTTCAATAAGATGAGGTTGTGCGCTAATTCCAGCATTCACTGCATCATCAGCTGCAATAATCGTTACTGTTGCTGGTTCTGAAGGATCCGCTGGGTTCCAGTTCATATCGACAACTTTACTATCGAGGTGAACATAGAAGGTCGCTTGTGAAGTCGTACCTGATGCCGGATCTCGTAAGGTATAAGTAAACTCATCTACCTGTCCTAAACCAGCACTGTCAGGATTTGGTGTATAGGTATAGTCGCCATTTGGATAGATCACTAAAGTACCGTGATCACCTGCCACCGTAGTTGGAGAGCCAGTGATAGCAACGCCATTAATTTCACTAATCACGCTGTTCGGCGTTGCGATATCAATCGCACCATTGGTATTCGGATCAGAGATCAAGTTACCATGAGCTGCAACAACATCGTATCCGGTGATAACCGCAGGGTTGTAGAGATCCACCTCACCATTCAAGGTCACACCGACTGCACCACCAAGCAGACCGTTGAAGGACAAGAATGCTCGATATTCGCCTTCAGTCAAGCCAGCAATTTGCGCGGTTGGTGTCGTACCTAATAAGGTCAGATTCAATAATGAACGGTCACCTGTACCATTCACCGCTTCCCATTGACCAGTCACTTCATTGTATTTTTGCAATACAACATTGTAGTTACCGAGTGCCGATGCACCAATCAGGCTGTTAAAGCTAAATGTTGCAACACCTTCTTGTCCAGCAGCGACATTGAAATCAACGGTATCCACAGTAAGCAGTTGCAAGTCGACCAGATTTCCGACATTCAACAAGATGCCATAGAATGCCGAATCTATTTCTGTGCCCACCAATTGATATTGTGGATTGATTTCCACTTCAACCAAGTTGTCCGCAGCACGGATTGAATCGAACACAATATTCAGATTTGCTTCTGTCGTCGCACCTGTGACTGGATCGGTTAAGGTATAGGTGAATTGATCTGTTTGACCGACACCGGAACCATTCGCGAACGGAACATAGGTATAACTACCATCTTGATGGAAGGTAATCGTTCCATATAAACCATCGAAGCTTTCGCCATCGGCATCAATTGCATGGCCATTCACAGAAGATACGATGGTTGTCGATGTAATTTGATCGACTTGTCCTGTTGGATCTGGATCAAGGATCACGTTACCTTCTGCATTGCCGACTTCATATCCGCCAGGGATCGATAGATCATAATCATCCATCGTCGCAGACAAGGTACCCAGTACACCAACACCTAATAAGCCATCGTAAGTCAAGAAGCCACGGTATTGTCCCGCTTCCAAGCCTTCGAGTACGACACCTGGAACATTTCCAATGCCAAGACCAAGTAAGTGCAGGCTAAGCAATGAAGCATCGCTATCGCCGTGGATAGATTCCCATTGATTCGTTGTCGTATTAAATTTTTGTACAACTAATTTATAGTCTGACAACAATGCAGCATCAATTAAGCCACTGTATTGGAATGTCACAGTACCTTCATGGCCTGGATCGACCTCAAAGCCAAGTGAGTTACCACCAAGTTGAAGATCAATACCTGCCAATGAGGTTAACAATAGATATGAAGTACTACCCAAGCTCACATCATCTTGAACCAATGATGGTTGTGGGCTAAGGACAGCGTGTCCAATGTTGTCGTAAGCGATTAAGGTACCTGTATTCACAGTATAAGTAACATCGCTTGTCACATCACCCACGTTACCTGCTGCATCTGTCGCCTTAACAGTGACGTTAATCACTTTATCAGCATCGGCAACCAGCTCCGCACCAGCTACAGAGATACTCCATAGACCGCCCGCTTGAACTGTAGTGCTGATATCCACACCATTTACATTGACGATGACTGCATCACCAACCGTAAACTCTCCAGTGACCGTACCACTAATGGTTTGGTTCACTCCAGCTTCAGTTGAATCAACAATATTGTCTCCTGTAATCGGATCAATTGTGACCGTCGTTGTAGAACTATCTGGTGGCGTAATATCCACTGTATAGACTTGAGTATCGGTGATGTTACTGCTGTTACCTACCGCATCCGTGAAGGTTGCAGTGGCTGCAATGGTCTTGTCATTGTCAGCCAGCAAATCACTACCCGCCACATCTGCAGTCCAGTTACCTGTCGCTGCATCAACAGTTGCGGTGTACGTCACACCATTGATAACGAGGGTCACCACCGTGGTTGCTGCATCTGCAGGAATACCGGTTAAGGTACCTGTCACAGTCACTGTGCCAGTTGATTCTGCGGCATTCAACACGTTGTCTGCAGTCACATCATCAATTGTTAGGGTTGCACCTGCTGGATTTGGTGGAGTGAGATCCACTGTTTCTGTACCTGGTACAGATGGGTTGCCTGCAGGGTCAGTCGCAATTGCCGTGATGGTATCACCATCCACCAAGCCACCTGGGTTTGGTACGGTCCATTCGCCTGTCACTGGATCAGTCACTACATCAACG